>CANPGX010000109.1 GCA_947573745.1 uncultured Erysipelotrichaceae bacterium
ACAACAAAGCGCCCATCATAACGTTTTTTCACATAAAGTGAACGCACTTGGGGAATATCTGCTTTTTCAAAAACCATTTTTGCATAAATCTTATCCATAGAGACACAAGATCCTAAAACGCGACACCCAACATAAGGAATTTTAACCATTTCAAACAATCCCTGAATCGTGCCATCCTCCCCATAAAGTCCATGTAATGCAGGGAAAGCCACATCATGTTCCTTTAAAAAGCTATAAATGTCATGAATATCTTGTGACCCTTCAAGCCAGTTCTCTTGTGTAAAATCTTTTATTTCAGGATTTAAAAGATGCCATGTTCCTTCTAAATCAATACCTACCAATGAAATATCATAATGATCTTTATTTAATTCACGATAAATTGATGTTGCAGACATTCTTGAAATACGATGTTCTGTAGATTGTCCACCTAAAACAAGCACGAGTTTTTTCTTTCCCATACTAAATTCCTCCTTTAAATTAACAACAACTTCTGATAAGTGCATCCCATTAGAACCCTTCACTAAGATCACATCATTTTTCATAAGATGTTCTTTTAAATAGGTGACTAAAGCTATATTGTTTTCAAAATAAAATACTTCTTTCATTCCTTGAGATAGGGCCCCTTCAACTACATATTTTGACTCCTCTCCGACACATAAAAGCATATCAATCTTCTTTTTTGCAACATATTCCCCAACTTGCCGATGCAATGTCATACTATAACCACCCAGTTCTAACATATCACTTAAAACAGCGATACGGCGATGCTGATAATGAGCTAATACATCCAAACTTGCTTTCATAGAATCTAAGTTAGCATTATATGACCCATCTATCAAAGTCATATGATGATCTAACGCTAAGATATCCATTCTTTTCTTTGTCAGTTCAAAATGAGCGATTCCTTCCTGACACATTGCACTAGAAATACCTAAAGTCTCTCCTACTGCTAAAGCAACTAATGCATTATATACAAAATGCATCCCTTGTGCTCCTACTTTAAAATTATTTTGATGACATACAAATGAAGAAGAACTTTCTTGTAGTTGAATATCTGTCGCATAATAATCGCATTCATGTTCAACGCTAATCCGTTTAATCTTTAAAGGTAAGTCATCTGAAATCGTAGAAAGGAGATCATTATCATCATTTAAAATAAGTGTTCCGTTATTCATACCAGAAATAATTTCCATTTTTGCTTGTAAAATCGCTTCTCGACTTCCCAATTTTCCGATATGTGCTGTCCCTACATTTGTAATAATGGCAATATCTGGTTGAGCTATCCTTGACATGATTTCAATTTGATGGCGTTGATCCATCCCCATTTCTAATACCAAGACCTCTTCATCTTTCAAACGCAAGATGGTTAAAGGAAGTCCGATAGTATTATTATAATTTCCCAAGGTTTTAAGTGTACGATACTTTTTAGAAACCACACTATAAATCATATCTTTTGTACTTGTTTTTCCAACACTTCCAGTAATAGCTATCACTTTAACTAAACGATGTCTTCTTAAATAAGAGGCCATATCCCACAACGCTTGAAGTGTATCCTCTACTTTAATAAGAATTTTTGCTTGCGGGTATTGCTCATCATTGGCAACAATAGCGCCTATGGCACCTTTATCTAAAGCTTCTTGTATGAATTGGTGACCATCAAAAACTTCCCCTACTAAAGGAATATACATGTCACCAGGTTGTATTTTTCGTGTATCTTGATTAAATCCTAAAATCTCTGTATCCAAACTTCCAGAAAGCAACTGTCCACCGGTTGCCTCTAAAATTTCTCTAACATTCATGTTATTCCTCATTTCCTATATCATTTTATTCATTATACCATTGTTATCATGACAATTCATTACTCGTAGATATTTTTTTATTTCTCATTCTATGAAAAAAAGCTATCTTTAGATAGCTAAACATATTGATAAGCATCAGACATAAATGGATCAGTCACTTCAGATCCATCTTTATAGCTTCTCTGCCAATCTCCATAACGACCTGTCCGTGTCTGATATTCTTGAAAATATAGATAATCTCCAACAACTTGAAGGTTTACACCCATACAGTTAAATACTTGAACACCTTCTCCCGTATTAGAAATGCGTCCAATTTGTAAATGATAATCTACAAAATAAATAATATTATCATTCACAACAAATTGACGAATAGGCTGATGATAAATGACTTTTCTATCATGACCATCTATATCCATATGATATAATAAACCATCTTCTTCATTAATAAAATAAATAGAATCTCCAACAACACTTAACCCTGATGCATGTTCATTAGAAAGTTGCGTTGGTGAACTACCGTCTAGAGCCATAGACCAAATGCCTTGAGTATCCGTTGTATAATATAAGCGCTCCTGACAAATCACCAAATTATAACTATGCTGATCATTCAATTTAATACGATCACTACCATCCAAAGCACTACTATAAATAGACTCTTTATCTTCATCTAATTGAAAATAGATACGATCCTGATAAAAAATAATATAATAGACTTTTTCATCAATCACCGGAATACTGGTTAGATCTTCGTTAACACGATATAAATAATGATTTGTTTCATCTGTATAATAAAGTGTTCCTTGATAGACTTGAACATAGCCTGAAACATCCTTAGAAATGACATCATCTTCATCAGATAATACAGAACGTCGAATTAACTCTCCCTTATTATTGACTGCATATAAAAATTGACTATCTCCAAAGACAAAACCGCCATTATTCAAATTGCCATAATAGGCTCCGGCTGTCATATCTGTCTGCATATTTCCATTAAAGTCATCTGTATATTCAAAGTAGGAGTCACCATTTGATGGAATAGAGGGATTCCCTGTTGGATCCTGGCTTACAGGAATTCCTGATCCACTAGAAGAATATACATCTGCAACAAATCCTACCGCCAAAATAAGAACCAATGCAATCCATAATTTCCAATTAAGCCAAACTTTTTGACCATCTTCTTTAGGTTCTTCTCTTTTTTCATACATCGACATATCATCACGAGACGAATTCATTGAATGAAAAGTTGAATAGGTAGAATAAAAAGTATTCGTTGACATTTGTTGCTGAGAAGAGGTTACTTTTGTGCCACAATAAGCACAATAATTCTCATCATCTCTTAATTGATGCCCACAAACCGGACAATTTCTTACATTTTCTTGAAGTGTACCACAATAAGGGCAAAAACGATCATCTTCACGAATTTCTTTTCCACAACGTTGACATGTTGGCATTATACTATCACCTCATTAAATTATTTTATCATATTTTTTTAAAGTGCCATAGTCATTTAATCGATTTTATCTCAAACTCTTATAAAATAAATACTCGCGTTTTAAATAAAACATTGTATAATAGCTATAACTTATACAAAAGGAGAGCGACTTTATGGAAAGTAAAGAATTTGAATATTTAGAATGTGAAAAACGCCATGTATTTTTTCTTTTAATGTTTGTCGGCGGATTTCTTGGAGCTTTTACCTATTCTATACGTGGCGGCGTTTTTTGCAATGCACAAACAGCTAATTTTGTTCTCATGGGAATGGCTATTGGTCGCCAGCAATATACTAAAGCGCTCTATTATTTAATTCCCATGAGCGCCTATCTTACAGGAACCATTTTATCAGAGGCACTTCCTTCACCCTTAAAAAAGAAAAAACTTATTCGCTGGGACACTTTATTGATAGGTATAGAAATCCTCGTTATCTTCATATTAGGACTTATCCCTGAAAATATGCCTTACCAAATTACACAAATTACCATTAATATCATCATGGCTATGCAATATAACACTTTCAGACAAGCAAGAGGCATACCTATGGCAACAACATTTTGTACCAATCATATTCGTCAAGTAGGTATTTACTTGTATAAAGTAATAAAGAACATCTTGTGCGTTTTATGATCCATGTAGGCATGTTATTAACATTTGTTAGTGGGGCTATTTTATCTACCTATCTATGTCAATATTTTTTAGGAAAGGCCATTTGGTTTTCTTTAATTCCATTAATCATTTTATTCATCCAACTTTTACATGCTGATCTTATTGAAGAAAAAGGTTATCTTGAAATGACACCTAAAGGACACTAAAAGAAAAATAGTCGAGAAATTCTCGACTATTTTAAGTTTGCAATATCAATTAAACTCATTTTATCCTCATCATTGATAGCATAAAGACAATCAATCAGTGCCTTGGCTGTATCTAATGAAGTGAAGCAAGGAACTCCCGTTTCTACTGCAAAACGTCTAATAAGGAAACCGTCTTTGCCAGAGTTATTTTTTGTTGGTTTATCAATGATTAAATCAATCGTTCCAGAAAGAATCAAATCAATAATATTATCTTCTGGCTCAGATATACGATTGACTAATTTAGCTGGAATACCATGAGCGTTCAAATAATCACAAGTCCCTGCTGTAGAATAAATTTCATAACCAAAATCATAATACCGTTTAGCAATAGGGACAAATTCTTCTTTATCTTCTTCTTTGATCGTAGCAATCATACGATAATGTTTAGGCAAATTAACCCCAGATCCAATAAATGCTTTATATAAAGCCTCATTAAACCTCTCAGAAATTCCTAATACTTCCCCAGTTGATTTCATTTCAGGTCCAAGACTTACATCAGCTCCACGAATTTTTTCGAATGAGAAGA
>CANPGX010000110.1 GCA_947573745.1 uncultured Erysipelotrichaceae bacterium
TATGAAAAAGGGGGACTAAAGGATGAATATTCGAAATATTGCGATTATTGCCCATGTCGATCATGGGAAAACCACATTAGTCGATCAACTATTAAAATTATCTGGAACGTTTAGAGATAATGAACAGGTTGCAGAAAGGGCTATGGATTCTAATGCCTTAGAAAGAGAAAGAGGTATTACAATTTTAGCTAAAAATACAGCCATTTTATATAAGGGTCATCGTATTAATATTATGGATACACCAGGACATGCAGACTTTGGGGGAGAAGTTGAGCGTATCATGAATATGGTGGATGGTGTCTTGTTGGTGGTGGATGCATATGAAGGCACAATGCCACAAACACGCTTTGTATTGAAAAAGGCTTTAGAAGCAGGTGTTAAACCTATTGTTGTGATCAACAAGGTCGATCGCCCAGTCGTTCGTATATCAGAGGTTATGGACGAAGTCCTTGAATTATTTATGGAGTTAGGCGCAGATGATGAACAATTGGATTTTCCAACTGTTTTTGTATCAGCTTTACAAGGAACAAGTTCGCTTTCGCCAGATCTAACAACACAAGTCCCTAATATGGATTGTTTGTTTGATATGATTTTAGAAGAAATTCCTGAACCACAAGTAGATATAGATGGACCATTACAGTTTCAACCAGCATTGTTAGATTATAACGATTATGTAGGACGTATTGGTATTGGGCGTATTCAACGAGGGACGATGCATGTGAATCAGATGGTTAGCTGTATACGTGCTGATGGCAGTATCACTCAGTTTAGAATTCAAAAATTATTTGGTTATCTAGGTTTACATCGATTAGAAGTAGAAGAAGCTAAAGCTGGTGATATTGTCGCTATTGCGGGATTAAGTGATATCGGGGTAGGAGAGACGGTGTGTGAAATTGGACAAGAGGATCCACTACCACTCTTACATATTGATGAACCAACGATTCAAATGGTTTTTGGAACAAATACGAGTCCTTTTGCTGGACAAGATGGTAAATTTATCACCGCCAGTAAGATTGAAGATCGTTTACTAAGAGAAACAAATCGTGATGTTTCTTTAAGGGTTGAAAGAGTACCTAATAAAGAAGAATGGGTTGTTTCTGGTCGTGGAGAACTTCATCTATCAATCTTAATAGAAAATATGCGTCGAGAAGGGTTTGAAATTCAGGTTTCTAGACCAAAGGTTATTTTAAAAACTATCGATGGTGTATTATGTGAGCCTTATGAAAGTGTTCAAATTGATGCTCCTGAGGAATGTATTGGTAGCGTGATTGAATCGTTAGGCTTTAGGCGTGGCATCATGGAAAATATGTCAAGTTATGATCAACAGGCCCGTATTCAATATATTGTGCCTTCACGTGGATTAATAGGCTTTATGACGAATTTCCTAACGATGACCAAAGGTTATGGAATTATCTCTCATTCATTCTTAGAATATCGTCCAGCTGAAGGAGATACTGTTGGAGAAAGAGGATTAGGGGTATTAGTTTCTATTGATCAAGGGCAAACGACAGCTTATGCTTTAGGCGGTGTAGAAGATCGTGGCGTGATGTTTGTAGAACCAGGAGAAGAAGTTTATGAAGGCATGATCGTAGGAGAGCATAGTCGTGACAACGATTTAGTTGTCAATGTTACGAAAGGGAAACAGTTGACTAATACACGTTCTTCAACAAAAGATTCAACAGTTGTTTTAAAAAAGCCAAGAACTTTTTCTTTGGAAGCATGCTTAGATTATATCAATGATGATGAATTAGTCGAAATTACACCTCATCATATTCGTTTAAGAAAGCGTTTATTAACAGAATTGGATAGAAGACGTGCTTATAGAAATAAGGTATAACTGAAAAATGTCGCTTTTTATCGGATAAATTCTTTTGATTTTAAAGATGTATCATGTTATATTAAGCAAAGGAGGCGTATTATGAAAGCAATTATTGAAATACAACATAACAGTCATAATGTCATCGTAGATGATATTGAAAAAATAGTTAAAGCAGATCTTAAAGCTAAAGGTTATAAGATGACTTTGATAGATACTTTAAATATTTATTATAAGCCAGAAGATATCGTGGTTTACTATGTAGCCACACTTAAAGAAGCAAAAGAAATTATTGAAGGCTCTCTTTACATAGAAAAATAGTAGCGAAAGCTACTTTTTTTGTTCAAATCGCGTTCACGAACAGGTTATATAATAAGAAAACATGAAGTTTTGCTTTTTAGCTGTTTCATGCTATACTATATAAAAATATGTTAATGATGGAGGGTTTATGAAAAAACTTCTTTTAATGGTTTTGTTATTAGTGATGTTAGTAGGCTGTCGCTCAAATAAAAAAGATATTACGTCTTTCTTTGTGGAAGATACACGTGGAAATTATGCTTTATACAATCTAAATGGGAAACAGTTGACATCATTTGAAATTACAAATTATGAAATCACAAGAGGAACCACTTATTTAGTATATGCTTCTGGTGAAGTGGGTTTAATGGATTCACAAGGGCATTTATTAATTCCTTATGGTTTATTTCAAAACTTAAAAAGCTTTGGTGATCTCTTAGTGACGACCAATGAAGCTGGACGAAAAAAAGTCATGAATAAGAATGGTGAAATTCTATATGATGAGGATCGTGGTGATAAACTTTTTGAAGATGATTTTTTGTATGTTTATGATACACAAAATGTTTTGTATCGCGTTTTTGATGACTTAGGTGAAGAGGTGTATACTTCAGAAAAAAGAATCAGTAGTGTTAAGTGTGATCAAAGTCGTCATTATGTTTATATAGGTTTAGGTGAAGAACATGCCGTTTTCTTAGATTTGGATACCAAAGTAGAGGCTGATCTTTCTATCAGTGGTGATTATATTTTTGAAAGTTCTCATCGAGATTCAGGCTTTATTCTTAATAATGCAGAAGATGAAACCCATAAAGTTTATATTGATAAAAAAGGAAAAGTCCAATTTAACACAATTTCTTTATTTTCGACGATTTCTTTTGATGAAGCAGGAAATATCATTGGGGTTTCTTTAGAAAATGGTAGAACATACTTACTACAAGGACAGGATCTAGAAAATGGAAGTATTTTACCGCCTTTAATTCAGGAATTTAATGCATTCTATATGGATTTTGATAGTTATACCTTTAAGAATGAAGAGAATGTCTATGGCCCACATTATTTTTATAAGGATGGGACAAGGACAGGAGAAGAGGTTAATGCTCAAATTTCTCCAGAGGCGGGATATTCTTATGGGGATATCTTCCCTGTTTATATGCGTAATGATGGATTTTATTATTACAATTATGAAGCAAAACGTGTTTTTGAAACAGTCTATGAGGAAGCCAATCCTTTTGACGCTAATGGATTAGCTGTTGTTAAGATAGAAGGTGTTTATCAATTGATGGATAAGCAACAAAATATCGTGACTAAAGAAGGCTATTCTAAAATTACCCTTTTAAAAGATCAAAATGGGATGTCAAGCCAGTATTATATTGTAGAAAATGATCAGCATCGTTATGGCATCATTGATCAAAAGGGAGAAAGTCTGTGAAGAGGAAGGAAAGCTTGTGATTGAGAATAAAGGCTATATTTATTACTTAAATGGTAATTTTTATACTTTAGAGGGACGTTTAATTTATCAAAGAGATTTATAAAAGAGGGTGAAAATCATGGAAGAACTTATTGTAACAGCATTACTCTTTGTTTTGTTGATGATTGTTGTTAAGTGTATTTTTGCAGAATTTGATGGACGACGTGCTATCAAATATACGAATATAAGATGGTTTTTAAAACTACAAGAACCTTTTAAATATATTCGTGGTACGATGATGGTTGTTTTCTTTGTTATGCTTTTTGTATTCCAGTATCCAGGATTATTATCTTCTATGGAAGGACTTCTTCAATTAGCTGTTTATGTCACGATTGGTATGGTTGCTGACGTTATTTCACAATATATGTATCAACTTTATTGTCGTTACCGTTTTAAAAAAGTGATTAAGGATGCAGAGATGATCAAAGTAGAAATAGAAGCAGCTAAGCAGAAAGAAGATCATGAGTTGATAGAGGAAAGTCCGCTTCCTTATGATTTTTCAACGCTTGCACAAGAACATGTTCAATATGAAGATCATGTCGCTTTTTCGACGGTTGATGGGGGACGTTTTGTGCAAAATTTTAATCCTATTCCACGTATTTCATATGTGATAGATGCTTTTAAAGAAAAAGCAGAAGCTTTATTTCAAGAAACAACCACAAAAGTTACTACTTTGACAAAAGATGGCAGACTGCCATTTAAAGAAGAAAAAATTGATGATTATGTTTGCGTAGATACTAATTTTTTAACGAGTGAAGTGCGACGTATTTTAAAACCTCAGGGCTATTTTATTGTATGTCAAAAAGGAAGTCGTCATTTGGAGGAATATAAGCCATTATTTGCTCCTGTCATTATGACCAATATGGTATGGAACTTACAGGCTTGTATCCAAAGATTGGAAAATGGTGGTTTTCAGGTATTAGATTATGCAGAGAATTTTGGTAAGATACGTTATAAATCATTGTCAGCTATCTTAACGCATCTTAAAGAATTAGATCCAGAAAAAGTTATTCATTCAGATTTATACCTGAATCAATATGCTTA
>CANPGX010000111.1 GCA_947573745.1 uncultured Erysipelotrichaceae bacterium
ATCAAGTCAACAGAAAATTCTGATAATCGTGGTAATAAATAACGCATTTTGGCCATACGTACTTGTAAAATAGCCTCTTTACTTCTTGCTCTGGACTCAAAGATTTTTAAAATAAGACCGGTTCGATCAATCACTTCTTTTCCTAAAACATCTTCTAAGTTTTTCATCTGCAAAGGAGTCAGTTCTTCATTAAAAACAAAAACATCGACTTCATGATCCTTTAACATCTCCAGTCGCCCTTTACCTAAATAGTAAGCCGGATGAATTTCTTTAAATGTATAAAGATGTGTTTCTGTAACCTCAATTTGGCAAGCTTCACATAAACGTATTAATTCTTTAAAAGAAGAGGGTACCTTCTTCGTATTTGTCTCATAAAAACCAATAGCTAACGCTCTCATGTCATCACCTATGCTTATTGTATAGGAATGACTTTCAAAAAACAACATACATTGTATGAAGGAGGGTTGCTATGAAGAAAAATATACTTTTTTATACGTTAATATTTATAACGATCATTTTTTCTTTTCTCTGCATGAAAGAATTAGTGACTTTAGCCCATGATGTTTTAAATACAGTTCTTTTTCAATTATTTCCAACGTTATTTCCATTCATGTGTTTACTCACTTTTTCTATGCATTATGGTATCTTTGATATTTTAGGTCATTTTCTTTATCCATTTTTTTCATTTTTACATCTTTCTAAAACTGGACTTTCTTTATTTTTATCTACCTTTTTGAGTGGTTATCCTACAAATACCCACCTTCTTATGATGGCTTATCAAGAAAATAAAATATCCCTTCATGAAACATACGCTTTATTAAAATGTGCCAGCTTTGCTTCACCGAGTTTTATTTTTACCGGGCTCGCTTTAGATTACCCCTATGCACTTTGTTTATATATAGCCCATATCGTTCCACCTTGTCTTTATCTTATCTTATGTCATCGCCGACAAAAGGATCGTCGTCTAGAACAACGTTTAACACTCCCATCACAATCGTTGGTTTCTATCTTGAAAAAAACATTTACACAATGTATGTATCCTTTTATCTTTATCTATGGTTTCATGCTTGTTTTCCGTGTTGTTGTGCTTATCCTTTCTCATTTTTTACCACCTTATTTACTTTCTCTCGTTCATGGAAGCCTTGAATTTTCTTCTGGTATGCTAACCTATCTCCAACAATACCCTTTACAACGTTTTCACCTATCTATCCTAGCTTTCTTTCTATCCTTCTCTGGCTTAAGTGCTATTATGCAATGTGATAGCCTTTTAGATCATTTTCCTCATTCCTTATCTAAACTCATCCAATATCGTTTTATCCATGGTATCGCTTCTTTTATAGTATGTTATCTTATTTATCCACCCACATTTTTACCATAAAAAAATGACATTGTTCGTTCAATGTCATTTATTTTTTATAAAGGCGTGGAATTCTTAAAGATAGAAGACACACAATTTCATATGGGATCGTATGCAACTCTTTGGCCATGGTAGCTAATGAAATATGATCACCGAAAATTTCTACCTCATCCCCTACCTGAACATGTTCATCCACTTTTACCATCATTTGATCCATACACACTCTTCCCACAATAGGATAGTGATGTCCACGAATATAGACACATCTACCTTGGTTAGCACGAATAAATCCATCTGCATAACCTAAAGGCAAAGTGGCGATATATTGATCTTCTTGGGCTTCATAAGTAAATCCATATCCTACTTTCTCACCAGCATGAATTTTCTTGACCATCACTACTTTTGACCATAAGCTCATCACCTGTTGAAGTTCCAAACTTTCATGACCAGCAGGATCCACACCATAAATAGAGATTCCACACCGTACCATATTGGTATAATCTTCTTGATAGTATAAAGAAGCAGCAGAATTGGCAGCATGCTTATAAGGTACATCCAGATCTTGAGATAATTGTTTAAACTTTTCAAACTGAATAAGGTAACTCTCTTCATCTTCATCAGCACAAGCATAATGTGTAAAAACACCTGTCATACAAATTTTTCGCTCATCTAATAGAGAGAGCGCTTCATCAATATCTTCTTTACACTTAAATCCAAGACGATTCATGCCAGTATCAATCTTTAAATGAACTTGCAATGGTTTTTCATAATCATAACGTAACATATCTAAAAGATAATCTTTAGAAAATAAAGTCAAGGTAATATTTTTTTGACTTGCCAGTATAAAATCTTCTTTACAGGCGGCTCCTAAAACTAAAATACCTTTTTGAGCCCCTGATTCACGTAATTCTAAAGCTTCTTTAAATGTCGCCACACCATACATCTCTATCTCATGCATCGTCTCCATCAATGAAACGATCGTCGTAGCGCCATGTCCATACCCATTAGCCTTAATAATAGCCATCATAGGTTTCTTTTGATGCTGATAACTTACTTGAATATTATGCTCAAGTCGTTTTAAATCGACTAAAGCATACGTATCACGATATAAACTCATCTTAAACACCTTCTTTGTGTATATAGTATAGCACAATAAAAAAGTGAAATCATTACTAGATTTCACCTTCTACTTGCTTGGATTAGCCTGCATGCTTGAAATGACACTAATCATCTCTTGTTGTGTGAGATCATTGGAGTAAATCGTACAAATAATACCCGATTGAACCATTTGAATACCATGGCTTGTCACAATAGCCACACGATCAATCATATCAATCATCTCTCCATCGACTTTTGTAAAGACAACCTGATCTGAAGGCTCATTAAAAGTTTCAACAAGTGTAAATGATTTCTCACCTGTAAACTGCAAAATATGATTGGTTGTTCCATGAATACTAGAAACACTCTTATCTTCTAAATGACTGCCTAATAACTCTAAAGGATATAATGGTAAATCATGTTGTGCATAAGTTGAGGTTGCTGCCGCCGTTAAAACACGTTCTTCATTAAAATCATCTAATGAAAGAGAAGGATTCATATCAAAAGAAGTGACTTCAAAACGAATAACTTCTTCATCGTCTTGATCATAAACCTCTACGTACATAGGATGTAACTTTTTATCAAGACGGATCTCCTGATGTGTAATACTAGCATGATTTGGATAGGTTATCTCTCCTTTTAAAACATATCCATCTTTAACTTTTTCAACATTATCATCATAAAAATCTAATAATGATTGATAAATATAAGGTTTTGGACTATTAAATGGCCATTCACTCTTAAATTGAAATGCCTGGCTTAAAGTAGGCGTCAATACAAAGACCCCTTTTTGATTACGTAAAATCACTTGTGATTGATTTAAATTTTTATCATACAACACCACTTTAAAAAAATCTTGGTTTTCTAACAATGCATAGCTGACATTCACTTGATAGCTTTTAATCTCGTCATCTTCTTTCATTTCCATATTACCTTCTAGTGTATATGATTTTATATCTTCTTTAACTTTTTTATAAGTTTTATCAAAAGAAGGTGACATCAATTTATAAGCTCCTAAACTTAAAGCTAAAACAGCGCCAACAACCATAGCTATGATGACTTTTTTATTCATTTCTCTTCCTCCTTATTTTTATTTTATGAATCTGTCTTTTATTTAGAACAGGTATAAAATAAAACAAAATGGATACAATAGAAGTACAAGGAGGATTTTTATGAATTTAATACAAAAATGTGCCTTGATTCTAACAATTATTGGGGCAATCAATTGGGGCTTAATAGGAATATTTAATTATAACCTTGTAGAAGCCTTATGTGGTGCACATAGCTTTCTAACTATGGCTATCTATATCTTAGTAGGGCTTTCAGGACTAATCAATATTATGCTTCTATTTTCAGATATACATCAATAAAATGGGTATTTACCCATTTTTTTGTATTCCTTTCTTTCATTACACTTTGTTTAATGTTATGATGACATTAAGAAAAGGTAGGAACATATATGAAAGAAAAAGATTTAAAAAAAGAAGGCGTATTCCGTCGTTTTGACGATCCAAAAATCCAAGAATTATACCAAAAATCAGCTATCCTGATTGAGCGTTATAATACGACAAAAGCGGATGAATATGATACACGTATACAAATTTTACATGAATTATTAGGAAAAATGGGCGATAATGTTTATATTAAACCACCATTTTATTGTGATTGTGGCGAACTCATCAATATCGGAGAAGGTACTTTTATGAATTTTGATTGTATCATCCTAGATTCTTGCGAAGTCAACATCGGGCATCATGTCTTAATTGGTCCGCGCACGTGTATTTTTTCTGCCAGTCACCCTATTGATGTAACCATCAGAGAAGAAGGATACACTTTTAGTAAACCTGTCACCATCGGTAATCATGTATGGATAGGTGGCAATGTGACCATTAATCCAGGGGTCACGATTGGTGATAATACCATCATTGGTTCGGGTTCAGTTGTTACAAAAGATATTCCCGCTAACGTGATTGCTGCCGGTAATCCATGCCATGTTATCCGTCCCATCACACAACAAGATCATATAATATGGAAAGCTAAAAGAGATGATTTTTTACAACAACAATAAAAAGAGGCAGTAACGCATTAGAAAAATAAAATAGTCTCAATAAAATAGCACGCA
>CANPGX010000112.1 GCA_947573745.1 uncultured Erysipelotrichaceae bacterium
GTTTTTCCACCGATTCACCCACAGCTTTATAACCTGCAAAGTGAATAACGGCATCAATATTTTCCTGTTCAAAAACATGTCTTAACTTCTTTTCATCTTGAACATCCATCTGATAAAAAGAAAATTCTTTATGGGTAATTTCCTCAATATAATTTAACACTTCTTTTTTGGAATTATAAAAATTATCAATGATAACGACATCATAGCCATGGTTAAGCAATTCTACACATGTGTGACTGCCAATAAAACCAGTCCCTCCAGTAACAAGTACTTTCATCTTTGACCTCCCTATAATAAACGAATCGTTTGAATCACAGGTAATTCAAGAGGACAATCTTGGAAATTTCTTTTTAAGTGAGCAATACGATCCACCACTTCTAAACCTTCTGTAATTTTCCCAAACGCTGCATATTCTCCGTCTAAATGCGGTGCATCTTCATGCATGATAAAAAATTGAGAACTTGCCGAATCCTTGACCATAGTACGTGCCATAGATAAAACACCACGTGTATGCTTTAGATCATTTTTAACACCATTACTCGCAAATTCTCCTTTAATTTCTTTAGCAGGATGATGTTTTAAGTGTCGATCAAAGCCACCTCCTTGAATCATAAACCCAGGAATGACACGATGAAAAACAAGTCCATGATAAAAGTCTTCCTCTAATAAATGAATAAAATTTTCTACTGTGATGGGTGCAATATCAGGATAAAGTTCCCCTTTCATCACACTACCATCTTCCATAACAATTTCAAACGTCTTCATGATAAACCTCCTTTGTTTCTACATCAATCACTTCATGATGTGATATTTTATTGACACGTTGACGCTTTTTATACCAACGTCCAATGAAAAAGACTAAAACAGCGGTTAATATGGCTAACAATATCCATAAAATATTTTCTAACAGCACTAACATGGCTGCCAATGCCACAATAAGACATAATCCCGCAATATCTAATACAATCACGATAGAATAACGTTTTAACGCTGTATAATATAAAACACATGCATTTAAAGCAAATAGCCCTAACAAAATAATCATTTCCATAATTGTTCCCTCCTAATAGATCCATTTAAAATAGATAAGCATTTCCATGATCACAATGATAGGAATACCTATATAAAATTGGGGTTTTCTCGTCTTATGGTGACATCCATACATCCCTACCAGACTTCCTATACCCCCTGTTAATAATGCAATGATCAATAAATGTTTCTCTTTGATCCTAGAACGATGTTTCATCGCATTTTGTTTGTCTATGTACATGGATAAAAAACCAACGATAGATCCTACAATGACATAAATTTTCATAGATCATCATGATTTTCGCTTTCAGGCTGGTGATGTTTAAGATAATAATGGAGCGCCATAAAAGCGACAAACATCAAAATAATGCCCACGATCAACCAAATAATTTTTTCAATCAATTCTAATAAAGCCGCAATAGCTACAATCAAGCATAAATTCAAAACGCTTGTTGCACTAGCTGCCAAATACCAAGTTCTGGCAATAAAATAAATGGATGCTGCAGTTGATAAAAACAACATCACGACAACAATTAATAATGTTTCCATAAAAAGCTCCTTTATTTATGATAAGTTTGATGATGCATAATTTTAAAGCAACGATAAACCTGTTCCATAAGAATTAATTTCATTAACGGGTGAGGAAATGTCATTTTAGAAAAACACAGCATTTCATTTGCTCTTTGTTTCACGGTATCAGACAAGCCCAAAGATCCGCCAATCACAAAAACCCATTGTTGGTGTGTCATCATCAACGATTCCAAATGATGAGCATAATCCACAGAATTCCATTGCTTACCTTTGAGATCTAAGACAATGACATAATCATCCTCTTTAATCTTTTCTAAGATTTTCTGTCCCTCTTTATCTTTGATCTGTATTTCTATTTTTTCACTGGCATGTTCTGGTATCGGTAAATCTGGTACTTCTACAAATGAGATTTTTGTAAAAGGAGTCAGTCTTTTTTGATATTCTTCAATGCCCGATAAAAGATACTTCTCTTTGATTTTGCCGACGCTGATGACGCGTATCTTCATAATGTCCTCCGGAAACCACACTTTTTTGTGAGGCTACTTGTATTTTTATATTTGAGATGGATATATGTTGTTCTTCAAAAATATGTTGATAAGTTTTTAAAGCTACTTCCTGACAATTAGCCTCTTCACTTAAATGCGCTAATGTGATTTCTTTTGTCTTCTCACCTAAAATTTCACACATTAAATGAGCACTATACTCATTAGATAAATGTCCTGTATCCGATAAAATCCTTCTTTTTAAATACATAGGACGTGTTGTCTTCATCAACATATCAATATCATGATTACTTTCAATAATGTAATAATCTAAATTATGTATATATTCCTTATTTTTCTGACTGACATAACCTGTATCTGTCATATAAAGTAAGGTCTCTTTTTGATTTTGAATCACAAATGCCAAGGGACTGGTCGCATCATGAGAAATACTTAAAGGTAAGATATGCAAATGATGACACATATATTTTTGATAAGGAATCAAGATATGACTTTCCTCTAATTCCTCAATGGCATCTTTACCAGCATAGAGGATATCTTGATTAAAAGTATGGATATTTTTTTTATGGTCTTGATGATCATGTGTCAAAAGAACCATATGAATATCTTCCTTTGAAAAACCTAAGTTTGATAAGCGATAATAAAGTTGTTTACAGGAAATACCACAATCAATCAAGATACCGATACCTTGATCAAAAATAAATGTACTATTTCCTTTCGAACCACTTGCTAAAATATGATACTCCATGCCCTTACCTCATTTCGTTTCCATTATAACATACTTTATATGGGCAAGAAACAAAAAAGGCCCTATGAACTTTTTAAAATGACATCTTTTATTCTTTATGTTATAATAGTCAAGTCGCAAATTTTGTAGAAAAGGAGGAATAAACATGTTACAAGAAAACAAAATGGGTACTATGCCTGTCAATAAACTTTTAATCAGTATGTCTTTACCGATGATGATCGCCATGCTTGTTCAAGCATTATACAATATCGTTGATAGTATCTTTGTTGCAAGAATCAGTGAAAATGCATTAACGGCTGTTTCTCTTGCCTTTCCATTACAGAACTTGATGATTGCTTTTGCCGGAGGAACGGCTGTTGGTGTCAATGCGCTTCTTTCAAGAAGTTTAGGAGAAAAAAATCAAGAGCATGTGAACGCTACTGCTACGAATGCCATCTTTATCTTTGCTATAACAGCACTCTTATTTATGATTGGTGGACTAACCTTATCTCATACATTTTTTAGTATTCAAACACAAGAATTAGATATCATTCAATCCGGGACTATCTACGCCATGATTGTCGTTGGTGGATCTTTTGGTCTCTTTGGGCAATTCATTACTGAACGTCTTCTTCAGGCGACTGGGAGAACGACATTCACTATGATCACCCAAGGTTTAGGCGCTATTATCAATATTATCTTAGATCCTATCTTCATTTTTGGTTATTTTGGTTTGCCAGAAATGGGTGTAGCAGGTGCAGCATTAGCCACGATTACAGGACAAATCATCGCTTTTTCATTAGGTATTTATTTCAATATCAAACATAATCCTGAAATTTCTTTTATTTTCAAAGGATTTAGACCTGATATGCATATTATCAAACAAATTTATGCAGTCGGTGTTCCTTCTATTATCATGCAATCCATTGGAAGTATCATGACTTTTATGATGAACCGTATTCTTATTAGCTTCTCTACAACAGCTACTGCGCTTTTTGGTGTTTATTTTAAACTTCAAAGCTTTGTTTTTATGCCTGTTTTTGGTTTAAATAACGGTATGATTCCTATCATTGCTTATAATTTAGGAGCACAGAAATTCCATCGCATGGCTAAAACCATTCAATTGGCTATGATCTATGCTACAAGTTTTATGGTCTTGGGAATCATCCTTTTTGAAGGTATACCTGAAATCCTCTTGTCCCTCTTTGATGCATCTCAACAGATGATCGATATAGGTGTACCCGCTCTAAGAATCATTGCGATTCACTTTATCTTTGCTGGTTATTCTATCGTATGTAGCGCCCTTTTCCAAGCTGTTGGTAAGGGAACATACAGTCTCATGACTTCTTTAGTACGTCAATTAATCGTTTTATTACCTGTTGCTTACATATTATCATTAAGTGGAAATATTCATCTCATATGGCTATCTTTCCCTATTGCAGAATTAGCCTCTGTTTTATTATCTACATTTTTATTCATCAAGGTTAAAAAAACATTACATTTTTAATATATGAAAATCACTATAGAGTATAAAAAAACTGTTGTAGCTTAGCCACAACAGTCTTTTTATTTAAGTCCGTATTTTTTGTTGAATCTTTCAACTCTACCATCAGCACTAGCAAATCTTTGTTTTCCAGTATAGAATGGATGACAATTTGAACATGTATCCACACGAATTTCTTTTAATACTGAACCTGTTTCAAATTCAGCACCACAAGAAGTACAAACAACTTTTGCTTTATGGTATGCTGGATGAATTCCTTTTTTCATATCTATCTCTC
>CANPGX010000113.1 GCA_947573745.1 uncultured Erysipelotrichaceae bacterium
GGTTGCGCCGGGACGAGAAAAGAGGTCCATTGAAATGAAAAAGAAAAACCTTTTTTATGGTTTTTCTATCGCTTTGCACCCCAACGATCTTTGATTTTAAAGAGGACTTCTATGATCCCATAATCCACAAATTGTCCCTGTTTTAATAAAGACAATATTTCTTCCTCACTAGCCCATTTCACCTGAGCCACTTCATTTTGACATAAAGTCAAGGTTTTTAGGTCCACATCTTGATTGACCAAAAAGAAATCATCATAAGCCTCTAATAAATTTAATGTCAATTTGGCTCTTTCATGACTTAAATCTAAAATACAGCCTAGTTCTTCATACAGTTCACGCTGGGCAGCTTGTTGTGTCGTTTCCCCTGTCTGGACACTACCTCCTGCACTCACGTCCCATAATGAAGGCCAAATTTTTTTATGTGCCACTCTTTTTTGAATCAACATTTCATTTTTTGAATTAAAGATACAAACATGTGCTAATAAATGATATTCTCCATCTAATAGCAAGCCTTTACGTTGAATACGTTTTTCTGTGCGTTGTCGTTGATCGTCATAAATATCCCAATATTCCATATTTTGCTCTCCCTATTCCCTATTATAACAGCATTTTAACAAAATATGAAAAAAAGATCTTATTTTTCAATAAGATCCATGACGATTTTGTTGCCCTTTAGGCTTACGAATAATAAATTGCCATAAGGCCTTTCCATCAAATGGATAAAGGGGATATAAATAAGAAATACCAAAAGGTTTTAAATGTGCTAAATAAAGAATAAAAACTATATTAAACAAAATAAAACCGACTTCTTTAAAGAGACCCACGATCACGATCATGAGAATCTTGACATATTTATTGGTCAAAGATAACTCATAGTTTGGTGTCGCAAATCCTCCCACATTTCCAATGGAACAATATAATAGAATTTCTGGTGTAAACATCCCTAATTCAATGGCTAAATCTCCTAGCAAGATAGCGGCGACGATCCCCATCGCATTGCTTAAGGCAGAAGGGGTATGCACTGTAGCAATACGAAGGAGTTCTATCGCTATTTCAACTAAGGTTTGGAAGGGAGTTTCAAAATCAATGATAAAGTAATCGCTGAACACAGGATGACGATAAGCTAATAACCATAATGGGACTAAATATAATGACAATAAGACAGCCCCTAAACGAATCAAACGAATCATTGTACCAATGATTGGTGTTTGACGATATTCTTCAACATGCTCTAAGATTTCAAAAATAGTAGTAGGCACCATCATCACACTACTTGATGTATCACAAATAATTGCAATATGTCCATTCATGATATGGGTTGCCACAATATCAGGACGTTCACTATAACGCACAAGAGGAAATGGATTGTATCCCTGTTGGAGAAGACATTCTTCTAAAGCACGATCTGACATCACCAAATCTCTGACTTGAATGTCTTTTAAACGTTGTTGGATCTGTTTTAATAATTTTTGATCCACTTCTTCTTCCAGATAAACAAGGCTCACATCCATAGGATTTTGTTTACCTACACTCATTCTTTCAAAAGTGAGATCCATTTCTTTAATACGTCGACGAATGAGTCCAACATTGACCATCAAGCTCTCTGTAAAGCCATCTTTAGAACCACGGACACTTTTTTCTGTTTCTGGTTCATCCACAGAACGCGTTGGATATTGCTTTGTATCTAAAACCCAATGACGGTCTTTTTGGATGACGATGGCATTTCCTACCAATAAGGCTTCTTTTAATTCTTGGTCTGTTTGAACTTCTTTGACATCACCATTTAAAAGATAATTCTGTAAATCTCCCTTGGGGCTAAAGGCCAATCCTTTAATCAACGTTGCAATCATCCGATCACTCGCTAAGGAGGTCGCATAATAAACATCCACTTCTTTTTGATGGATCATTAACTGACGGCAAGCAATATCAAAGGAGATATTTTTTTGTACTTCTTCAATAAAATTCATGATTTTGGTTTAAAGAAGATGGCCACTAAGAAGGCAAAGAGAATGGCACATGTGATCCCTGCCGCAGTAAGATCAAACATCCCCATCGCAATACCTAAAATACCAAATTCTTCAGCTTGCTTCATGGCCCCATGCATTAAAGAATGTCCAAAACTTGTGATAGGAACCATGGCCCCAGCATGAAACCACTCAATCAATCGATCATAAAAATGAAATAAATCTAAAAATGAACCAATACATACAAATAAACTCGTAATATGTCCAGGTGTTAAGGTCGTATACTCATAGATCAATTGAGCAATGACACATACTGCACCACAGAAAACAAAAGATAATATATAATTCATCATGATGTGACTGCCTCCAAACTGATCGCATGTGCAATACAAGGAATTGTTTCTTTTTGCATAGTCATGACAGGAGATAATAAGGCTCCTGTTGCCACTAATAAAATACGATGATATTTTCCTTGACGTAATTGTTCTAATAAATAACCATAAGTCACTAATGCACTACAAGCACATCCGCTACCACCTTGAAAAATAGGTTGACTTTCATGATATAATAAACAACCACAATCATCATAATGGGTGACTTTTTGTCCTTCCTCTTCAAACATCGCTGTTAAAATCTGTTTACCATATTTAGATAAATCACCTGTCACAATCAGGTCATAATCTTCAAAGGAACGATTCAAATCTTTAAAATGTGTCTTTAATGTATCATAAGCCGCAGGTGCCATGGCTTTACCCATATCATTAGGATCTTTTTGTTCTAGATCGATGACTCTTCCAAAAGTGACTGCTTCCACACGAATATCACTTTTTTGATTTGATACGATAATAGCCGCTGCACCGGTAGCTGTAAAAGTCGTTGTTTCACACTTTTGAATACCATATTCAACGGGATAACGATATTGTCTTTCTGCTGTCGCATTATGACTTGATGTAAAAGCTAAAGCTTGATTGACAAGGCCACCTTCTACTAAGCATGAAGCTGTTCCTAAAGTCAAAGCGGATGTCGAACAAGCACCATACATACCTAAAAAAGGACGCATAAAATCACGAGCTAAATAATTACTGGTGACGATTTGATTTAAGAGGTCACCACCAAGATAAATATCGATATCATCCATCTTTTGATTGGCTTTTTCTAAGCAATGAAGAACAGCTCTTTTAGCCATTCGTCTTTCAGCTAACTCAAAACTCTTTTCACCACAGTAAAGATCATCAAAACACTGGTCAAAATAACCTTGTAGAGGACCTCTTTTTTCCATCGGTCCAGCCACCGTTGCACAACTTGTCACATAAACATGATCGAATAAAAAAGAGGACCCTTTAATGAAGGAACACATAACGTATCACTCCTAAAATAAAGGACGAAACAATACCAAACGTAATGACTGTTCCTCCTAATTTAAACATATTACTACCAATCCCTAAGACAAGACCCTCACTTTTACTTTCTAAGGCACTGCTTGTCATTGAATTGGCAAAACCAGTAATAGGAATAAACATTCCTGCCCCTGCTTTATCAGCCAGTTTATCATACCATCCTAATCCTGTTAAAATACAAGCTGCGACAACTAAGGTCATACTCATCACGGGAACTGCTTTTTCCTGTGAAAAATCAAAATAATTCATTAAGATATCTAAGATGCCTTGTGCGATTGCACCAATGATTCCTCCCGAAATAAAAGCATATAAACTATGTTTAAGAACATATTTCTTCGGTTTCTTTTGCTTGGCAATACGCTCATATGTTTTTTTATCCATCTTCTCACCTCAATCTCATTGTTGGCTAAAATCTTTGAATTATACTTTTTAATTTTCTTTTTTTGTGTATAATGAAGATACATTAAAGGAGAGATATGAATGCGTAAAAAAAATATTGCGATTGTTGCAACAGGTGGCACCATTGCTGGTGTGGGAAAAGAAGGAAAAAGTGTAGCCTATCATGCAGGCGAAATCCCTTTAGAAACTATTCTTTCTTCTATTCCCAAGATTCATGAATTAGCCCATTTAAAAAGTTTTCAATTATTTAATGTTGACAGTAATGAAATGGATGAAGATCATTGGCTTCAATTAGCAAAATATGTCAATGAAATTGCGTTGCAAGAAGATATTGACGGAATCGTCATTACACATGGTACAGATACATTAGATGAAACAGCTTATTTTCTTAATCTTACATTACATACTTATAAGCCTATCGTCTTGACTGGAGCCATGCGTCCTGCGACGGCCACTAGTGCTGATGGTCCTTTTAATCTTTATCAAGCCGTTGCCTTAGCCGCCAGCCAAGAAGCCTATGGACACGGTGTTATGGCTTTATTTTCTAATACTATCTTTTCTGGTCGTGATATTCAAAAAGTCAATAATTATAAAATTGATGCTTTTGACCAAAAAGCTTTTGGTTGCTTAGGCTACATGCAAGATGATATCGCTTATTTCTACTCACAAACTTTTAAGACACATACACTAGATTCTATTTTCTCTGTAAATCTACCTGATACTTTACCTAAAGTGGCTATTGTTTACTTTTATGCAGGAGCAGATACTTCTATCCTCTATCATCTTGCCAAAGAACATCAAGGCATCGTC
>CANPGX010000114.1 GCA_947573745.1 uncultured Erysipelotrichaceae bacterium
TATTGTCTATGTCACGCCTAGAATTAGGCTCATACCATACTATCTGTAGTCGGACAGGACATCGTTCCACTCTATTCAATTTCGCCTGTTTGATAGCCAACCTAACTAATCTTTGATTCCGTTGTTTCATCGCACTGCCGACATAATGACTGGTTCTATTAGCTTTCGTGTAGTCATTTAACCCATCTAATCGACCAAGTATTGTAAATCTAATATCCATTTTTTACCTCTTATATATAAAATTGCTTAAAATTATATCTAACATCTTTGATTTCAATGTTTTTCATACAAATGAGGTACTATTTTATTAAATATGCTCTCAAATATCGGAACACAGATACTATTGCCTGCTTGTTTATATAGCGCTGTGTTCTTTTTCCCTTCTTTGTTCGGATTTGCTTTTAAAGCAGCATAATAATCTTGATCTGAATACCCCATCAGTCGCCAGCATTCTAACTCCGTAAGATAACGATATCTGCCATCCGATAATGCAATAACCTGTGCAGGCGTACGATCTTGCCTTGTCGTAATCGTATAAACATGATCTTTTATCACAGTCGTTCTTTTTATACCGGTATGTCCTATAGTCGATAAAACACTAGGCTGTGTCACGATATGTTGTTTCCCATAATCATTGGATAAAAACATCGATAACGGTCTTAGTTCACCTTTCTCTAATGTATCAAAATCAAACTTTTTACCATCAAGTGATGAAATCGTAAATACACGTTCTCTTGATTGAGGTATTCCAAAATCCATTGCATTGAGTATTTCAAATGAATTTGTGTATCCCATCTTTTCCATTTCAATTAGGTATCGATTGAAATTTTTTATCATATGTTTAGAAAGAACATTCTTTACATTTTCCCAAATGACATATCGCGGTTTCCATTCACCCATATGTTTGATGATATTGATCGTTTCCCACATCAATGAAGAACGTGTTTCACTTCCTTCATCTGCTCCTTTTTGATGTCCTGCGATGCTAAAATCTTGGCAAGGCGAACCATGTATCAAAATATCTGGTTTCAAATCATATCCAACCACAGTTTGTGTTTTATATGGTAACTCTTTTTGAAACATGGCATTGTAGGAACGTACTGCCTTTTCATCTATCTCCACATAGTCAATTGCCTTGACTGGTATTCCTAGATTTCTCAAAGCAACTCTTGGTGAACCAATACCACCGAATAATTCTAAGATCTTTATTTGCTTTTCCATATTGATTCCTTAAAACAAAGATAACTGTTGTACTTTGTTAGACTTATATATCTTTTTCAACTCATCATGGCTATTCGTCCACATCGAATCAAACAATTCTGAATCAATCAAATAATGATAATATTCATGTCCATGCCTGATGTCCTCGATAACGTCATCTGCCTTTATTAAAACGATACTTTTATCATCTATGCTGCCCCAATAAGAACTGTTGGGAACCGCTCTTTTGATATATTCATCGCTTGGGAAAACCTCTATCAAACTCCCACTACCCACATTTACAGCTATCATCTGTTTTCATTCCTTACACTTACATATCCGTACCAATATAAATTGGTTCAGGTGCTTCTTGAATCTCGCCATCGATATTTAACTGACCAATTGCAACATCCGTTATTTCTTGAAGCTTAGTGGTAATGATGCCTGTTTCTTTATCTATTTCTTTGATATTGAATAGAGTTGATTGAACAGTGTTTAGGGGCCTTAGCTTAGCTGTAGGTGTACATTCGACTAGTAGCTGCCTTTTATCATTGATTGGTGTGATCTTTATTTTGATTGTCAATTCACGCGCCTTATCATCAGTATTGATGTCATTGATATTGTTGATGATCTTATCTAATTCATAATCGATATTCTTAATGATCTGCCCATTCTGAATACCTAAGATACCTATTTTTTGAACCTTCTTTGTTTTAGTTACGTTATCCATGATTTAACCCCCTTATCCAACAACAACGATATAGCCATCATCTACAAGTTCTTTTATTTCTTTTTCTAAATATGTAACGATTTCTTTTTGAACTTCATATTTCCATTGTCCACCATCAGCTTCGCGTAGACACACCGTTCCGTCTTTATTAACCCTGAATAAGAATTTTGATTCTACTTGTTCAATTTCCGCATACGTTCTGATAGGTTTTAATTTAACGATAGGTTGCACCTGAAAACTTTTATTCATCGATGTGCCTTGTTTGGCTACAACAGTTTGACCGATGCCATCATCATTGAATTCAACTTCTTCAACAACTCTTAAATTTGAAAGTGAACTGATGAATTTTTCTGTATTTTCAGTCGGAATATAGGCTGTCGAAAGCAAGATGATCAATTCTTCAACCGATAGTTTCTGACCCATTTGCAGATGTGGGAGCATTGGACTCGCTCTAAATAAATAATTTCTTGATTTATCACGATTCAATGCGCTCATAACTTCGATCGTATTAAAATCAACTTTAATGATAATAGGATCAAAAATATCTGGTACATCACTAATATCTCTAGTAAAATTTTTGATTAATTTTACCAAACCATCCAAACTATTGACTTCAATCTTACTGGCCGTTTGTTTTTGTAGAATTCGAAAACCTTCGCTTGTTTTAATATAATCTACTCCGCCATGTTCAACAATTTCAGGTTCAACCTGACCATGAACTAATTCTTCAATATATTCGCCCAAATCTCTTAACATTGTATTTTCCATTTTTATTTCCTCTTTCTTTATTTTTTATACTGTACTTTTTCATTAAAAAACGCTTCTCTAGCATTAACACATTGACAAAATGATAGATGCATTGCATCATATGCGCTATATTCACCTTGACGCTTCATCGTGCAATACCTAGGTTTGATATTTTCAATATTACACGTATTTTTATCAACGTTTTTAAAAGGACATATATAATATTCCTTTGCTGTAAAAGGATCACTATGTGTTGGCTTTAACCGATTTATTTTAACTGCTAGTTCAATACGATGAGCTTCTTTTTCTGTTAAAAATAGTTGATTGTAGCATTCGTTCATAATTTTGTCCTTTCTTATATTTCTAATGCCATATTGACGTTAAAAAGCATTTTCTCTTTTGCATCTTTATAAAACTTCTTTTTTATTTCAAATCCATAACAAGAGCGATTTAGTTCTGCACAGGCTCGCAAGGTCGAACCGCTTCCTGCTACTGGATCAATGACCACATCACCCGGATCAGTATATATTTGAATAAGTTGCTTCAATACCTCTACTGGTTTTTGTGTTGGATGTATTTTTGGATACTTTCCACTTCTATCCCACTGAAACCAATCAAGAATCATACGTCCATCATTATTAAACTTTGGTAATTTATCTCGATACAGAACGAGTGCTGTTTCCGTCGCTCCGCAAATCCTCATATTTGCTTTTAATACCTGACTTGATGATTTTTTGATAAAGAACAAGGGCTGTGCATGATTAAATCCAAATTGCTTGGCGTAGTTCTTGATTTCATTTAATTGTTGCCATGAACAGAAAATGATCATACACGGTGCTTTTCCTGTTTCCTTCGGTTCCTTCTTCAATAGTCGTGTGCAGAATTGAAAAAAGTTATAAATTTTGAAGTCATTATCCGTATCAAAGAATGTCTTACCCGCTTTATTGCTTTCACCATTCTTGTTATCACCACCAACGTACCAATCTGAACGTGAACCATAAGCATTGATACCTATGTTGTATGGGATATCAGCAATGATCAGCTGTGCTCTTGGTATCTGATAACGTTTTGCATTTTCGAAATGATCATTGTATAATTCGATTTTTTGCTCTTTCATTGCATCACCTATTCAGCACATATCTCAACTGGTTTCCCTGTTGCTGCTTGTACCTTTCTTTTAAATTCCTCTTCGTTTGAATGCCTAGCTGATAAGTGCATCAAGTATATCTTCTTAACAAACTTTAAATCTATCGACCTCAGGTATCGAAGGGTTGTTTCAATACTCATATGACTTTGAACAAGCCTTTTTCTTTGTACGCCATCTTCTACCAAATCGATATCATAATTAGCTTCTATCATGATGTAATTTACAAGTGTTGGCTTTGCTTTAATCAAGTAAGTATCCGTAGCAAATAACAGATACTCATCTGTTATCATCGAATGTATATAGAATCCACAACAAGGTACATCGTGCTTCATTTCCAATACCACGATCGCAAAGGTTCCTATAGCATAAAATCCATTGAATTCGATTGATTTGGCTCTATGATGATCAGAAACTCCTTTTGCTTCAAACGTTTCTTTCAGCGCATAACAATCGACACCAGCATTCAATAAATCTTTTAATGATTTAGAATGATCAAGATGCTGATGCGTCAATAAACAAGCGTCTATATTACTAGGAACAACATAATTTGTTCTTTTTTTAAGTTCTTTGAATGAAATACCACATTCAATAAGAATAGTGGTATTTCCATCCGAAATAAGATAAGCGTTCCCTTTGCTACTGCTCGCTAACGACTGAATATTCATCACGATTACCATTCCATTTGTTCAGTTCTTGGTTGTGTAGGCTGCTGTTCTGCGTGAGGCATTG
>CANPGX010000115.1 GCA_947573745.1 uncultured Erysipelotrichaceae bacterium
AAATTTTGTTTCGTATGACTGATCATATGCAGATATTTGATTAATAAATGCCAAGCCCCTTTTCCTAAAAGGAACAAAAGGATAGAGGCGATAATAGAACATAAGAAACTAGCTAGGGGATTAAGGGTGTATGCGCCTAATTGAAACATGATATAAGGTGTAGCATATCCCCATAAAGAGGCGATATATTTGAATGCTCCGGCAAGGACAATCAGAATACCAGAAATCATAAAAGTAGGAGCAATAATACCTAAAATAGGAATAATAAAGAGACCAGAAACCCCTGTCAGACCATAAAAAGCACATAGGGTTAAGAAATGTTGCCATTGAAAACCAGGCTTTTTAGTCATAAGGTCACTGAGGTATGCTTTCGCAAGATCTTTAGGCTGACCTAGGCGTTCTAAGATTTGTTCTTGGGTGAGATGATCGTTTTCCATTTCTAGGATAGAACCTTTGATTTCTTTAAGGATATCGACACGCTCAGAAAGAGGTAATGGTTTTAAATAATGATCGATTTGATTTAAGTAAGTTTCAAATGTTGTTGTCATGATCTGTTTCTCCTTTTAACATAGATATGGTTGAAAGTAAGGCATGCCATTCTTTTTCTAAGGCATGTAAGTAATCTTTTCCTAGTAAAGTCAGGCTATAATACTTTCTAGGTGGTAATCCTTCTGAAGAGTCTTGCCAATAGGAAGCGAGATAGCCTTCTTTTTGTAACCTTCGTAGTAATGGATAAATAGTGCTCTCAGTAGATGTGAGGATAGGATATTGACGAAGGGCTTGTAAAAGTTCGTAGCCATAATAAGTTTTGTTGTCTAACATCAAAAGAACGCAATATTCTAAGGTTCCTCTCATGATTTGAGATTTCCAATTGTCTAGTTGCATAAAAACCTCCTACTATTGATAAGATGTATATATCGTACTACACAGTATAATGTTTGTCAATAATACTTGTGAATTAAGCATTCTTTCTCTTGCTTTTTGTATACTTTTGAGGTAAAATGTCTCTATATTCAATCAATGATCATGATCTCACTTTTAGTCAATTCATTTCATTAGATGAATGAGAAAGTGAGTCTTTTTTTGAATGTAAGGGAAAGAGGTGGAAAGAATGCATACAGGTACAGTAAAATGGTTTAATGAAGCAAAAGGTTTTGGCTTTATTTCTGATGAAGCAGGTGGAAAAGATATTTTTGTTCATTTTAGTGCTATTGAAGGAACTGGATTTAAGACATTAGCTGAAGGGCAAAAAGTTCAGTTTGATGTAGAAGAAGATCCAAGAGATGCTAGTCGTATCCGTGCAACACATGTTGTTGTATTATAAATGGATAAAATAGATAAAATACGTTTATACTAAATATGTTAGTAGAGGATGAGTCACGAAATATCTTGATTTTTCATATACATATAGTGTATAATTTATTTTGTCGATTAGGGAGTAGTCAACGCATAAGCGTAATAAAGTCAACAACACTGGATGGAAATCCTGGCTTTGTTTGAAATGACGAGACTTATCTGTTAGGTAACAGATGAGTCTTTTTTTATCTGTTAGCCTAAGATATGAAAAAGGAAAGAGTGATAAGATGAACATGTATTTAAAAGAAAAAGAGGAAGTTTTACAAGCGGTAGAGTCATCTGTAGATGGCCTTAACCAACAAACAGTTTTAGAAAGACAAAAAGAAGGTAAAAACCAGTTAAAAGGAGAAAAAAAGGTTCCTTTATGGAAGCGTTTTTTGAAAGAATTAAGTGATCCTATGGTCTTAGTGCTCATTGTAGCGGCATTTATTTCTGGTATAACTGCTTTTTATGCTCATGAATCTTATGCTGATGTCATCATTATTTTAATCGTTGTCCTTATTAATGCCGTTTTAGGTGTTTATCAAGAAAGTAAGGCTGAAAAGGCTATTGAAGCATTAGCCAAAATGGCTTCTGCCCAAAGTAAGGTTCTGCGTGATGGGCAAATGCAAATCATCAAGAGTGAAGATATCGTTGTCGGGGATATTGTCTTATTAGAAGCAGGAGATGCGATACCAGCTGATGGACGTTTATTAGAAGCAGCCAGTTTAAAGGTTGAAGAATCAGCTTTAACAGGAGAATCTGTACCTGTAGATAAAGTAGAAAGAGCGCTCGTTTTAAAAGATGAAAGAGATATCGTTTTAGGCGATCGTAAAAATATGATCTATATGGGAAGTAATGTCGCTTATGGGCGTGGTAAAGCGGTAATCACAGCCATTGGTATGGATACGGAAATGGGTAAAATTGCTGATGCATTGACGAAAGCTAAAGATGATGAAACACCCTTACAAGTGAAATTAAACCAATTAAGTAAAATACTCAGTGTGTTAGTGTTAGGTATTTGTGCTGTGATCTTTGGAGTAGACGTGTGGCGTTCATATCCTGATATCACCATGCAAGGCATGTTAGATACCTTTATGGTGGCCGTCAGTTTAGCTGTGGCAGCCATTCCTGAAGGTTTAGCAGCTGTTGTCACCATTGTCTTATCTTTAGGTGTTACCAAAATGTCTAAGAAGAAAGCTATCATTCGTAAATTAACAGCCGTGGAGACCTTAGGGTGTACCCGGGTGATTTGTTCCGATAAGACAGGAACATTGACGCAAAATAAGATGACAGTTGTTAAAGTGGAAAGCGAAGATCCTACATTATTGACCCAATTGATGGCTTTATGTAGTGATGCGGAAGTCAATGAGGAGGGTGAAACGGTAGGGGAGCCTACCGAGGCCGCTCTAGTAGCTTATGCTTTTAAACAAGGGATGCCAAAAAATCATTTAAAGAAGGTTTATCCTCGTATACAAGAAGCTCCTTTTGATTCTTTAAGGAAAATGATGACGACAATTCATCAAGATCAAGAAGGACATCTTTATCAATATACCAAAGGGGCCCCTGATGAAGTATTAAAACGTTGCCAATATGCTTTAGTAGATGGCAAGCAAGTAGTCTTGGATGATCAACTGAGAAAGAAATTCTTAGAACAAAATAAAGCGATGGCCGATGGAGCCTTACGTGTGTTATGTGGGGCTTACCGTCTTTTAGATCATTTACCTGAAAGTGTAGATCCAGAAAGATTAGAACAGGATCTATGTTATGTTGGACTCATGGGGATGATCGATCCTGTCAGGGAAGAAGTAAAAGATGCCATAGAACAATGTCATCAAGCTGGTATACGTGTAGTGATGATTACTGGCGATCATCGTGATACAGCTGTAGCTATTGCCAAACAACTTCATTTGATTGAAGATGAAAGTCAAGCGATGACAGGGAGTCAACTTAATGAGAAAAGTGATGAATGGCTAAAAGAAAATATTACCCAGTATGCTGTTTATGCGCGTGTTCAGCCAGAACATAAAGTGAGAATCGTTCAGGCATGGAAAGCCAATGAGGCGATTACAGCCATGACAGGAGATGGTGTCAATGATGCTCCTTCTATTAAAAATGCAGATATTGGTGTAGGTATGGGTATTACTGGAACCGATGTGACAAAGAATGTGGCCGATATGGTTTTAGCCGATGATAATTTTGCCACCATTGTGTCAGCAGTAGAAGAGGGACGTCGTATTTACGATAATATTCGTAAATCGATTCAATTTCTTTTATCAAGTAATTTAGCTGAAGTTTTATCTATTTTCTTAGCAACATTAGGTGGTTTTGTTGTTTTAAAACCAGTGCATTTATTATGGATCAATTTGATCACGGACTGTTTTCCTGCACTAGCATTAGGTATGGAAGAGAGTGAAGCAGATGTCATGGCCCGTCAACCACGTGATCCTAAAGAAGGTATCTTTGCAGATGGATTAGGCATCGATGTGTTTGTTCAAGGAGCTTTGATTACATGTATTACGATGATTTCTTATTTTGTTGGACATTATATCGAATCTGGACGATTTGAAATCGTCACGAGTTTAGATGGAATGACGATGGCTTTCTTAACATTATCTATGGTAGAAATTTTCCATTCATTCAATATGCGTTCAAGAAATGCTTCTATCTTTTCAATGACTTCTCATAATCGTTATTTATGGTTAGCAATGATCGTGTCACTATTATGTACAACAGCAGTGATTTATGTACCATTCTTATCTCAAGCTTTTGGTTTTGAGCATATCTCTATTATAGAGTATATCATCGCTATGCTTTTGGCACTCACAATTATTCCAATGATGGAAGTCATCAAATACTTTAAGAGAAAAAAATAAGATGGGCTTATGAAAAGTCCATCTTTTTTAATATGCATACAATAAAGAGAGGAAAGAAGGAGATGGATAGAGGAAAGGAAGGATGAAAGTGTCTGTGAAAGGCATTGATATTTCTGAATTTCAAGGCTATCTAACAGCTAGAAATTTCGAAGAAATGAAAAGAGATCATATCTCCTTTGTAATGATTCGTTGTGGAACGACATTAAGAGCTTCACGAGAACAATATGTAGATAAATATTTTGAGAATAACTATAAAGAAGCTAAAAAAGCTTCTATGCCAGTAGGCACATATTGGAACTCTAATGCTAAAAGCATTGCAGAA
>CANPGX010000116.1 GCA_947573745.1 uncultured Erysipelotrichaceae bacterium
GATTGGCTTTTAGAGCTTCTGCTACTCTTTTAAGAATAGGTGTTTCGCCAGAATAAGAAATGATGATAGCACAACCTTTTTTATCCATATTGACAGCAGTAAAGATAAGTTCACCCTGGATATCACACATATCGACTTTTTTTTGAATTCTTTTCATATTGTGCATAAATTCTTTGGTAATTAAAGTATTATTACTGACAGAGAACAATTCGATACATGATGCATTTCTCATGATCCTAATAGCCTTTTGAAGATCGTCATGTGTAAGGAGCGATAAGGTATCTTGAATCGTTTCTTGTTTTAAGATAGCAATCTTATTGGCAATAGACATGATCGTATCATTCTTTTTAAAAGGAAAATTAGCATCTATTTCACAAAAATGTGTTTCTAAATATTGATTTTCTTTTAAAAAAGCCTCTTTTAAATCATTCCAACCATTAAAATTCATTTTATGGGCTATACGAATCAAGGTTGATGGAGAAGTGAAGGTCGCATTGGCAATATCCTTTGTCGTCATCTCTTTGATTTCTTTGGGATGAAGATTAATATAATCGATAATAGTTTGTTCACTATTGGAAAAATGAGTTCTTTCGAATTTTTCTTTAATTAACATGTTTATCACCTACCTTTATTATAAATGATTTTTGTCTGTTTTTAAAGATAGTAGTCGATTATGATTTTGTTTTATTGAATAGATCATTCATAAAAGGTTCTTTTAATTTTTGGATTAGGACCTTCTCAAAATTGGTCAATAGCGTATAATGGAAATTGACCAGTAGGTTTAATGGAGGAACTACGATGAATGAAAAATTCTTTTCTTTACCTGAAAAAAAACAACAAGCGATCATTCAGGCTGGATATCGTGTATTTTCACAAAACTCATATAAAAATAGTCCTATGAGTGAAATTGCAGATGCAGCAGGGATCAGTAAATCTTTATTGTTTTACTACTTTCATAATAAAAAAGAGCTTTATCTATTTTTATGGGATCATTGTGCAAAATTGACCATTGATTTCCTCACTCAATATGAATGTTATGGGCAGAGTGATCTTTTTGACAGTATGGAGAGGGGAATGAAAGCTAAGATGGAAATCATTCGTTTGTATCCAGATATGGCTCAATTTACGATAAGAGCTTTTTATGAAACAGATCCGCAAGTTAATGAAGATATTCAAAAGAGTTATCATCATTATTTTAATTTTAAAGCTGATCATACACGCTTGAATTTAAACCCAGATCAATTTGTACCAGGGCTTGATATTGAGATGATGTATCGTGAAATGTACTTTGCTTCTGAAGGATATCTTTGGGAAATGGTACAAAGCAATCAAATAGATATGATGAAGATGGAAAAAGACTTTATCAAACTGATAAATTTTTGGAAAAGTATTTATCTTAGAAAGAGGTAATATGTATGGAAGCAATCAAAACTATAGAACTTACAAAAATGTATGGTCAAGCAAGAGGGATAGATCATCTTGATTTAAAGGTAGAAGCGGGAGACTTCTTTGGCTTTATCGGACCTAATGGAGCAGGTAAATCTACGACTATACGTACACTATTAGGATTGATGAGACCTACGAGTGGTACTGGAGAAATTTTTGGATTAGATATTGTTCAACAAAGAGAAATGATCTTACAAAAGACGGGTTATCTTCCATCTGAAGCGATTTTTTATCCTAATATGAAAGTAAAAGATATTTTAGAATTTTCTAGTCGTTTACGAAAGATGGATTGTCAAAAGGAAGCAAAGTATCTTTGTGAACGTTTGCAATTGGATCCTTTTAAAAAAATAGAAACATTGTCATTAGGTAATCGAAAAAAAGTAGCTATTGTGTGTGCCTTACAACATCGACCTGATTTACTTATTTTAGATGAACCTACAACAGGTTTAGATCCTCTAATGCAAAAAGTCTTTTTTGATATCTTGCATGAAAGGAATCAAGAAGGAACAACTATTTTTTTATCAAGTCATGTTTTATCAGAAATACAAAGACATTGTACAAGGGCAGCGATTATTCGTGAAGGAAAAATCATCGCATGTGATACCATAGATGTTCTAGCAAAAACAAAGGCTAAACGTGTCAACATTCATGGAAGTGTTGCTGTGGATACATTAACCGGTATTCGTGATTTAAAAGAAGGAAAAGATACTTTAAGTTTTCTGTATAGTGGCGATATGTTGACTTTATTGCATACGTTATCCACAGGGGATGTGCAGGATCTAAGTATCTCTGAACCAGATTTAGAGGAAATTTTTTTACATTATTATGAGAAAGAGGAAAATATATGAGTATCTTTAAACATGAATTAAAGCGTAATCAATCTTCATTTTTAACATGGACTTTAGCTATAGGCTCGTTATTAATGATTTGTATCATCTTATTTCCAGAAATGAAAGATGAAATGTCAGGTGTCAATGATATTTTCTCTTCTATGGGTTCTTTTACATCTGCTTTTGGTATGGACAAATTAAACTTTGGAACGTTCATAGGTTATTATGCCATTGAATGTGGAAATATTTTAGGACTTGGAGGTGCTTTTTATGCCTCGTTGCAAGCAATAAATATGTTAAGCAAGGAAGAGAAAGATAAGACTGCAGAATTTTTGTTATCTCATCCAGTCACACGTACGCGTTTAGTCACAGAAAAATTAATGGCACTTATTTTTGAAATCACAATGATGAATCTGATCATTTATTTGTGGGCTATGATCGTGATTCTTATTATTAAAGAAGAGCTTCCATTAGCACAGATGAACTTACTGCATTTGAGTTATTATTTTATGCAGATAGAATTAACAGGTATTTGTTTTGGCATATCCGCATGGATGAAAAGGGGAAATATGGGCATAGGGATAGGTATCGCTATGACAATGTATTTATTGAATTTAATAGCCAATCTAACAACATCTGTTTCATTTTTAAAATATATCACACCTTTTGGTTATTGTGATGGTGCCAATGTTGTTTCGCTTGGACATCTTGAAGGTATAAAAATTTTTATAGGGATGATATTTTGTACTTTAAGTGTTTTGTATGCTTACATTAAATATATACGAAAAGATATTTATTAAGGGGTACCTTATACAGGTATCTTTTTTATTTAATATCCTTGACTATATAACTCTACAAATGTAGAATAAATATATACTACATTTGTAGAGGAGGAAAATTCATGAAAAGATTACCTGATAGTGAGTTAGAGGTGATGCAGGCGATTTGGTCGTGTGAACCACCTGTTTCACGGGCAGAGATTGATCATATTTTAAAAGATCACTATCCTATAGCACCCACCACATTATTGACTTTATTGACTCGTTTAGCTGAAAAAGGATTTATTAAAATTGAAAAAGTGGGAAGAAATGCACGATATATTCCGCTTATAAAACAAGATGTCTATCTGGCTAAGCAAAGTAAACGTTTTTTTGATCAACTTTGTAAATCTAATTTATCTGTTTTTGCCAATGCTTTATGTCAAAGTGGACTGACTAAAGAAGATATCGCAACGTTACGTGAGTTATTAGATGAGGATCATTTATGAGCCCAGATATGATGATCAAGATATTTTTTTCAGCTTTCATCAGCCTTATGTTAAGTTGGATGATTTATTCACGTCATGATGAAGAGGACCATTTAGAAGCAGGAATACCAGAAAAACAACGCTACTTGCCATGGATATCAGGTGCTTTATTACCTGCTTTTATGTTATGTTGTGTTATTTTAGATATGATGATAGAAGATATGCAACATGGTTTAGATCTGTTCTTATCGATGAGTTTTAGTATTTTTTTGCATATTAGTTTATATTTTATTGTGCTCATTTTCTTGCTTCCATATTTAAGAAAATATATCAGTGCAAGAGCTTGTGCTGTTTGTTGGTTGATACCCAACTATCTCTATATCACTGTCCAGAGTTTTATGAAAGTAGATCAACCATGGCTTGTGATGAAGAGTTCAACCACATGGCTTAGAGTAGGTGTAGGTATATGGTTACTAGGAATGATCATTATTTTTTTGTGGAAAGTGATAGAACACCTCTATTTTAGACATCATATTTTAAAAAATGCTTATGTTGTACGTGATGAAAAAATATTGGAGATATGGCAACAGGAAATACAGGATGCAGGCATTAAAAAACCTAAATTTCAATTAATGATATCACCACATGTATCATCACCATTGACGATAGGACTTTTTAAACGAACATCAAAAGTTGTCTTGCCAGAAGTAAACTATACAGCAGAATCATTACGATTGATTTTTCGTCATGAGATGATTCATATCAGTCAAGAAGATAGTTGGTCTAAATTCTTTTTAATGTTTTGTAGTGCAATATGTTGGTTTAATCCACTCATGTGGATAGCCATGCACAAAAGTGCAGAAGATATCGAGTTAAGTTGTGATGAGAGTGTCCTTTTAGGAGCTGATCAAGTGACACGTCAACAATATGCACATTTACTTTTATCGACAGCAGGTGATGAACGTGGTTTTACAACTTGTTTATCAGCCAAAGC
>CANPGX010000117.1 GCA_947573745.1 uncultured Erysipelotrichaceae bacterium
TTCCTCCTTTTTCTATACCTAAAAAAGTTCTAAATGAATTTTGAAATCATATAGTCTACTAATGATAGGAGGAAGAGTATGAATACAAATAATATGCTTAAAGATATTGGAAAGCGTTGTTCAGGTGATATTTATTTAGGCGTTGTAGGCCCTGTAAGATGTGGTAAATCAACTTTTATTAAACGTTTCATGGAATTAGCTGTCATTCCATATATGGAAGATGTAGATGCTAAAAAACGTGCTCAGGATGAATTACCACAATCTGGAGAAGGTCGTATGATTATGACTGTAGAACCAAAATTTGTCCCAAACAATGCTGCCAATATTTTTGTGGATGATGATTTTAGTGTCAGTGTACGTTTAGTAGATTGCGTTGGGTATGTCATTGAAGGGGCAAAAGGATATGAGGATGATTATGGTACACGTTATGTTAAAACACCATGGTTTAATGAAGCAATCCCATTTGATGAAGCCGCTAAGGTAGGTACAAAAAAGGTTATTCAAGATCATTCAACGATTGGTATCGTTGTGACAAGTGATGGTAGTGTAACAGATATTGAAAAAGAAAACTATGTGGGTGCTACAGAAGAAATTATTGAAGAATTAACACAGATTGGAAAACCTTTTGTGATTGTCGTGAATAGTCGCCAACCTTCAGGTATAGAATGTCAAGAAACAGTACGTTATTATCAAGAACGTTATCCAACACCAGTCATTCCATTGAAAGTGAATGAAATGAGTGAAACAGATATTACATCTTTATTGAAAGAAGCTTTATATGAATTTCCAGTTTCGGAAGTAAAGATTGAAGTACCTCAATGGATTGCGATGATGGATAATGATCATTGGCTCAAGAAACAATTAGATGATGCCTTAGAAAATGCTTTAGCTTCTATCTATCGATTAAAAGATGTTGAAACGATAGGGCAATCTTTAAATGAAGTTGATTTCATTGATCATGCAAGCATCAGTGATATTGATACATCGATGGGAAGTGCTACTTTAAGTGTTTTTGAACGAAAAGGTTTATATCATGATATCCTAAAAGAAATTATTCAGATAGATGATATGAGTCAAGGTGAATTTTTAAATTATATGAGAGAACTTGTTAAAGTTAAAAATGAATTTGACCGTTTAGGAAATGCTATTGCACAGGTAGAGCAAACAGGTTATGGTTATGCATTACCACAGCTAGAGGATATTGAGTTGACAGATCCGGTATTAGTTAAACAAGGATCACGTTATGGTATGAAAATGATTGCTAAAGCAAGCACGATCCATATGATTAAAGTGGATGTTGAAAGTACTTTTGAACCGATTATCGGATCAAAAGAACAATCTGAGGCATTTATTTCATACTTGATGAGCCATGATGCTAAAGATCGCGAATATATTTATAATTGTGATGTCTTTGGACGTAAGTTAGGGGATATCATTCAAGAAGGTATTCGTGTTAAACTAATGGCAGTACCAGAAACAGCAAGTCATCGTATTTATGAGATCTTGTATAAGATTGTCAACAAAGGTAAAAGTAATGTTATAGCGATTGTTTTATAGACTGTGATGATTTATTTATCACAGTTTTTTTCATTTGAAATTTTATAAAAATGATTGAAAAACATAGCCTATAATGGTAAAATACTATCGTTATAAATTCGAATGGGGGTAAGATTTCGATGAATAAAAAAGAATTAGTTGATATTGTATCTGAGAAGAAAAATCTAACTAAGAAAGAAGCTGAATCTTTAGTTGATACTGTTTTTGATACCATGATAGATAGTATTTTAAGTGGGGATAAAGTGCTTATTTCTGGTTTTGGAACATTTAAAGTAAATCAACGTAAAGAAAGAGTGGGTGTGAGTCCAAAGACAAAAGAATCTATGGTTATCCCAGCTAGTAAAACTGTTTCTTTTAAACCTAGTAATCGTTTAAAAGATGCTATGAATTAAAGCATATCAAAAAACGCCACTGGCGTTTTTTTAATCATTTAGTAAAATCTTCATATCATGTTCATAATAGATATATAGAATGTTTTATAAAGGAGTGAAGTGTATGTCTTATTATTTTATTGGCTATATTTTAGTTTTTATTGGTGCTATGCTGATGTTAGGGGCACAGGCTAAAGTGAGTCGTGCTTATCATCAATATTCACGTATTCCTAATCGTCATCATTATACAGGAGAGTATGTGGCACGTTCGATCTTAGATGCTCATGGACTTACAGATGTTAAAGTAGGACATGTTCGTGGACAAATGAGTGATCATTATAATCCAAAGACAAAAACAGTCAATTTATCTGATGGTGTATATCAAGCGACATCTATTGCGGCCTTAGCGATTGCTGCTCATGAATGTGGACATGCTATTCAACATAAAGAAGGCTATCGTGCTATTATCATTCGTAATACTTTAATTCCATTGTTCAATGTATCACAATATCTTGGTTGGATTGCTATCGTGATAGGTTTACTGACCAATCAATTGACATGGGCTTATATGGGTGTTTTCTTGTTATGTGGTATGTTGATTTACCAATGTTTAACTTTACCGATTGAATTTGATGCTTCAAACCGTGCATTAAAGATTCTTTCATCTCAAGGTTATTTGGAATATGGGGAGAATGAAGGGGCTTCTAAGGTATTGTCTGCTGCAGCTTTAACTTATGTAGCGGGCATGGCATCAACAGTTTTATCTATTTTGAGGATATTATTGATTGTCATAGGTAATGATAGAGATCGTTAAGATAGCTGAAAAGTTATCTTTTATTTTATTTCCATGATAGAAGAATTAGGGTATAATAAACAAGGGGTGAGAAGATGAAAAAGCATGGTTATACAGTGATGATGGTCATACTCATAGGTATTTTTTTAAGTATTTTTGCTTTTTTTATCTTAGTTCATCAACCTTACCAACATCATCAATCCAAGATCATGGACATCAAAGAAAAAATCATGGCAGAAACGAATTATGATGAATATGGCGAAATCGAAGAGTATTTTGGCAATGATACCTATTATTTAATCTCAGTCAAAAAAGGTCAGGAGGATTCTGTTTTAGTCTATGATGATACATTTAAACGTGTCGATGTCTTCCATGGTAAACCTTATGATAGAGAGAAATTAAAAGAAAAAATCCAAGAAGAATGGCAAGTGAATATTTTGTTAGAAGATATTCATTTAGGCTATGAACATGATGTTTTTGTCTATGTGATGACGCGTTTGTCTGATGATCATCTTGATTATTTCTATTATCGAATGGATGATGGTACTTTTATAAGATCGATATCATTTGAAAGGTAGGGGATTGTATGTTGAAATTTTTAAATGATTATCAATGTATTGATTTTTCTCAATTATTGACATTAAAATATAAGACGTGTAATATAAGTGAACAAGAATTTGCTTTACTGCAAGTTATCATTGCTTTAAAAAAAGCAACAGTAAAGATGATAACTCCTGCTTTAATAGGTGAATTCATGTCATTAAAGGCTAACGATATCGATCGTTTGATGATGGGACTTATTGAAAGAAATATGATGCAAGTCCAGATGGGACAGATTTCGTTACAGCCACTTTATGAGAAGTTATTAGAGCGTGGAGAAACTGAAGTTCAACAAGAACGAACAAATCTTATTGATGTTTTTGAAAATGAATTTTCCCGACCATTAAGTCCTACAGAGATGGAAATTATTCGGCATTGGATGGTAGAAGGATATAGTGAAGACATGGTGATGATGGCTTTATCAGAATCTATTAAGAATGGTGTTAAGAATTTTAAATATATTGAAGCAATTTTAAAGAATTGGAAGGAACATGGGGTTCACTACTCAAATAAAACAACGGTTAAAGATATTCCGCAAGAAGAAGTGAGCCATTTTGAATGGTGGAAAAATTATGAATAAAGAAAAAACCAATCGTGTTTTAGAAGCACTAGATACTTTGTATCCAGATGCATGGTGTGAATTAAATCATCGTAACGAATTAGAATTATTAATTGCTGTCATGCTTTCTGCACAAACAACCGATAAAAATGTTAATCGTGTAACACCTTCTTTGTTTGAACATTATCCTACAGTACAAGATTATGCCCAAGCAGATCTTCATGATTTAGAAAATCATATTCGTTCTATTGGTCTTTATCGAAATAAAGCTAAAAATCTTAAAGCGATGGCTATAAAACTCATAGAAGATTTTGGCGGAGAAGTTCCCAAAACAAAAAAAGAGTTGGAGACTTTACCAGGTGTTGGCCATAAGACAGCGAATGTTGTCGTTTCTGTGGCTTATCATGAACCTGCCTTAGCTGTTGATACGCATGTTGAAAGAATTGCTAAACGTTTAGGATTCGCTAAAAAAGAGGACTCTGTGCTTGTTGTAGAGAAGAAACTCATGCGTTCCATTCCGAAAGACCGTTGGATCAAGAGCCACCATCAACTCATTTTCTTTGGTAGATATTTTTGTAAGGCGACGCATCCTAAT
>CANPGX010000118.1 GCA_947573745.1 uncultured Erysipelotrichaceae bacterium
TAAAGCAACGTTTTGTACGACCTCGGCATAGAGCCCTTCTGTAGGTAAAAACATTAAAGCAAAGTCTGTTGTTTTGGGCGGAACAATATATTTATCATGGATATCTTTGGCAAAGGCACGAATCTTAGTCGTTAAAGCTTTTCTGGCCTCATCGATGGCTTGTTTATCATTAGCGTCAAGCAAACGATTATAGTCCTCAATAGGGAATTTGCTGTCAATAGGTAGAAGCAATGTCTCATCTTGATTGCCAGGTAACTTGATGGCAAATTCAACACGTTTGCCATTGGCAATTTCGATATTCGTCTCATATTGATGTGGTGCCAGGATATCAGAGAGGAGCTTTTCAAGACGTACCTCTCCATATGTACCACGTTCTTTGACATTGGTTAATGCATTTTTCAGAGATTTAGCGTCAGCAGCCAGAGCCTTCATTTCACCTAAACCTTGACCCACACTTTCAAGTTGTTTGCTGACTAATTCAAAAGATTGCGCTAAACGTGTTTCTAAAGTTTTTTGAAGTTTTTCATCGACAACGCCTTGTATTTGATCAAGACGTTTTTCATTGCTTTCTTGTAAGTGCTTCATTTTATTTTCTAATGTGGTATTGATTTTTTCAATGTTTTCAACATAGGTACGTTCCACGGAAGAAAGACGATGATCGATTTGTTCTTGGAATTGATGAAGTTGACGGTTTTGTTCCTCACGATTGGTTTGTAAAGTCGTCGTCACAGTTTGGCGAATTTCTGTCAATTGCCTTTCCATATGTTGTTGAAATTGAGAGAGTTGTTGATTGATTTCTTCTCGATTAGATGATAATGTTTCCTGAATACTTTTTTGAATGACACTGAAACGTTCAAATTGTTCTGTTGTACCTGTGGCAATTTGTTTTTGGACACTGTCACGTTGTTCTTGAGCATTTTTTCTTAATAAAGTTGTGATTGTGCTCATATCTGATGTTTTATGTCCAATAATTTGTAAAACAATGATTACGATAAGCAATATCATGATGATGATATTTAATATTTCTGATAGTTCCATTGACTTAATCCTCCTGATTTGATTTTTATCTATAGCCAATATTATACAATATTTTTATTGATGTTTGAAAAAATCTTTATTGGCTAAATTGTTTTTGAAAGAATAGGATCATCAAGGTACTTCTATGGTGAAGGTTTGGTTTTTCTTTAAAAGTGTAAAATAATTTAGTATAATATAAGTCATGGGGTGATCATATGATAGCAAGTGAAAGATTTTCGCGTATTACTGACATGGTCAATGCACAAGGATTCGTTTCTACGAAAGAACTCGCAGAAATGATGTCTGTCACAGAAATGACGATTAGAAGAGATTGTGAAGAACTAGAGAAACAGGGATTGCTTATTCGTGTTCATGGGGGAGCTAAGAGCATCCAACAAAAGGAGATCCTTTCTAATAAAGATGATAAAAAGATGAGTGAGAGATTAAGTCATGCAGAAGAAAAAGATCGTGTCTGTAAAAAAGCAGCCTCATTTGTACATGATGGTGATTGTATTTTTTTAGATGGTGGAACAAGCGTTGTTCATATCTTGAAATATCTTAAAGGTAAGAAAGTTAAAATTGTGACGTGTAGTACATTGATTGCTAGTGAGTTTAATGATCCAGATTCAGAACTCTTTATGATTGGGGGTAAATATATTCCTGAATATAATATGTTTGTGGGACCGATTGCTTTAAGTGATTTAGAAAAATTTAATTTTGATTATGCTTTCTTAAGTTGTTCAGGAGTTGACCTCGATAGACATCTGATTTATACAGCTGAAATGGATACGATGGCAGTGAAGCAAAAAGCGATGGAATTAGCTGTTAAAAAATATTTATTGATCGATGCCTCAAAACTATCGATCAAGGGATTTTGTAGTTTTATCAGTAGTGATGATTTTGATGCTATCATTTGTAATCAAGAAAGATATATGAACCTTGAAAATATGCCAATGAATTATATTTTACTCAATGATGAATGATCAAGATACTTTTAAGAGTATCTTTTCTTTTTGAACAAAAACAAACAAAAATAAACATTAAATGTTTACAAATGTTCGAATATATGTTAAGTTAAGGGTAAGGAGGAAAGACAATGAAAATAAACGAACAAAATAACATTGTCTAAAAGTATGATGAAAACATTAACAAAAAAAGCTAGTGAGATGAGTTTAAAGGAATTAGCAGCCTATATCGATAATGCTGTGTTAAATCCTGATTTAACAGAATCATTCATTATTGAACAAACTAAAAAAGGTGTTCAATTAGGTTGTGCAACAAGGTGTATTAATCCAGGATATCTTGATGTATGCGAACCTTATGTCAAAGGAACTGAAACAGGCTTATGTCCAGTATGTGATTTTCCATTTGGAACAAGTTCAACAGCATCTAAGGTGGCTCAAATTGAAATAGCTTCAAAATATGAGACAGTCAAAGAAGTGGATGTGGTGGCCAATTATGGCTGGATCAAGAGTGGTAAATGGCAAGAAGTATTAGAAGATGTTCGCGCATGTGCTAATATGGCTCATCGTTGTGGCAAGGAACTAAAAGTAATCTTTGAAACAGATGCTTTAAATGAAGAACAAATTCGTAAGATGTGCCATGTTTGTATAGAGGCAGGAGTAGACTTTGTGAAGACGAGTACAGGATATTTAACAGGGTATGAAATCAAAGGTGCTGATCCAAAAGTTATTCAAATGATGTTAGAAGAATGTCAAGATAAAATCAAAGTCAAAGGCAGTGGTTGTGTTCGTACAAGAGAACGTTTCTTAGAATTGATTGATATGGGTGTTGATCGTTTAGGTGTTAGTTATAAATCTGTCCCTGTTGTTTTAGGGTTCATGAAATGATAGGAAATCAGACGATGTTAGAAAAAATCGCAAATCAATCAAGAAGAAATATTATCAAGATGATTTATAAGGCACAATCTGGTCATCCTGGAGGTTCTTTATCATGTATTGACCTCTTGACGTATCTTTATCAAAAAGAAGTGAAATTGACCAAAGAGAATGTTCATTCAAATGATAGAAATAAGCTGATCTTATCGAAAGGTCATGGTGCACCGGCACTTTACGCTTCATTACAGCAATTAGGATTATTAAGTGAGGAAGATCTATGGACATTTCGTCAAATAGACTCTGCTTTACAGGGACATCCTAATATGAATGATGTTTCAGGTGTGGATATGTCTACAGGTTCATTAGGACAAGGTATCAGTGTTGCAGTAGGTATTGCACTAGCGAATAAGATTCAAAATAAAGCCTATAAAACATATGTCATTTGTGGTGATGGAGAATTTGAAGAAGGGCAAGTTTATGAGGCTTTGATGGCTGCAGGTTATTATCAACTTAAAGATCTTATTGTTTTGATTGATCATAATGGTTTACAGATCGATGGTAAATTGGAAGATGTCATGGATCCATCACCATGGATAGAAAAATTACAGGCGTTTAGATTTAATACGTTAGAAATTGATGGACATGATTTTAGTGAGATTGAAGCGGCTATTGAAAAAGCTAAAGAAAGTGATCGACCAACAGCTATTGTTGCCCATACCATTAAAGGTAAAGGGGTCTCTTTTATGGAAAATCAAGCAGGTTGGCATGGCAAGGCACCCAATGAACAACAATTAAAACAAGCATTATTAGAATTAGGAGAGATATAATATGAAAACAGCAACAAGAGAAGCTTTTGGTCAAGCTTTAAAAGAAGTCGTCATGGAAAATAAAGATATTATTGTTTTAGATGCTGATCTCTCACCTGCCACAAAGACATGTTATGCTAAAGAGGCACGCCCACAACAATTTTTTAGCGCTGGTATTGCTGAAGCAAATATGGTAGGGATGGCAGCCGGGTTGGCCGTGCAAGGATTAAAGCCTTTTATCAGTTCTTTCGCCATGTTTTTAGCAGGAAGGGCATTTGAACAGATTAGAAATTCTGTCGCTTATCCACATCTTAACGTTAAACTATGTGCAACGCATGCTGGTTTGACAGTCGGTGAAGATGGAGCAACCCATCAATGTAATGAAGATCTTGCGCTTATGCGTGTCTTACCAGGAATGGTGGTCTTACAACCTTGTGATGCCACAGAAACAAAGGCTATGATTCAATTTATGGTTGATTATGATGGACCTGTCTATTTACGAACAAGCCGTTATGGTGTAGAAGATGTTTTTGATCAAAATTACCAATTTCATTTAGGTGATATTATTCCTTTGATCAAGGGTGAAAAGGTAGCGCTATTAGCGACCGGTATCATGGTCGATGAGGCTAAAAAAGCGATAGACGTTCTTCATGATCGTGGAATTTATCCATCATTATATAATGTCTCAACGATTAAACCTATTAATACTAAACAATTACAGGATATTGCACAAAAGTATGATAGAGTGATCACTTTAGAAGAACACAATATCATAGGTGGATTATAC
>CANPGX010000119.1 GCA_947573745.1 uncultured Erysipelotrichaceae bacterium
GATTTATATTGTTTTATGAGTCCAGAAGTATATGGGCAAGATAGTCGTTTTTTTGCATGTGAAGCATTAAAAGAGGCAGTGAAACAATATACAGATCATCCTATTTATCATACGATTCAAGAGGCAGAGACATTTGGACCAGTGACACCATTAGATGGGTTTGTTGTTTTACCATGTACCGGTGCTTCACTTTCAAAATTAGCGCATGGCTTATGTGATAATGCTGTTTTAATGGCTGTTAAAGCAACTTTACGTAATCAAAGACCCATTGTCATTGCTTTTTATACCAATGATGCTTTAGGTAATAGTGGTGTTAATATTATGCGTCTAATGAATACTAAGGGATTTTATTTTGTGCCATTTGGACAAGATGATTATATTCATAAACCATTAAGTATGGTGGCAAATGTTGATTATTTAACGCAAACTTTAGAAAAGGCATTAAAGAATCAACAAATTCAGCCGGTGGTGATTGAAAACTATCATGGTTAAGGTTATTAAATTTGGAGGAACATCCTTAAAAAATGAAAAAAGTCGTCATCATGTTTTACATTTGATTCAAGAAATGATACCTCAAGAAAAAATTGTTGTTGTCGTCAGTGCTATGGGACGCTTAAAAGATCCTTATGCTACGGATACTTTAGCGTCATTAGTGGGTCAAACTTTAGTTAAGGAAGAAAAAGATAAGTTGTTAGGATGCGGAGAAATTATTAGTAGTGTAGTTCTTTGTGATACGCTCAATAAAGCTGGCATCAAAGCTAAAACACTCACGAGTTATGAATGTGGACTAGCCTCAAAGAGGTTTCAAGGACATGATTTGTTATATGATTTAAATGTCGATAAGATTCATCAAGCTTTTTTAGAGGCCGATGTGGTGATCTTACCAGGTTTTCAAGGTGTAGATAAGGAAGGTAAAATAGTCACTTTAGAAAGAGGTGGCAGTGATTATAGTGCTGTTTTTATTGCTCATCAACTTGGTTTAGATGAAGTTTCTTTGTATTCAGATGTATGTGGTATCTATACAGCAGATCCTAAATATGTGATTCATTCGCGTTTGATTGCGCATATATCTTATCAGCAAGCTTTGGATTTAGCTCATCATAAAGCACGTATTATATGTGAAGAAGCCCTTCATGAAGCAAAGACACATCAAATGAAAATTTATTTGAAATCTACATTCATGAAAGATTGTTTTACACTCATTGATCATGAAACAAGTCATGTGAAGACCATGGGAATAGATTTTGATTATTATTTATTGGATAAGGATGTTTATCAGGATGATGAAGAAATCTTTGAAACAGAAATAGGATACATGGCTAAAAAAAAGGATAGCAATGTTGATTCTAAAGATAAATTTGTAAAAGTTCATCTTGTCGGTTGTGCTTTAGATCATGAAGATATCCAAACTTTTTTTGAAGAAATTTATCCTATAAAAAATGAAAAGGGAAGTTATTTTATTCGTGATGAACATGCGCTTCATACAGTGAATCTTTTGCATGATGATATGATATTGGAGGAATAAGATGAAAGAAATTTATACAGCACTGATTACACCATTTGATCAGTATCAAAATATTGATTATCCAGCAACTGAAAAGTTGATAACCCAATTAGAAAATGAAGGACAAGATGGTCTTGTTGTTTTAGGAACAACTGGAGAATCCTCATGTCTTACACTGTCAGAAAAACTTCATTTTATTCATTTTGTTTTAAGCAAGGTTCAATCTATGAAAGTGATTGTTGGCGTAGGGAGTAATTGTACACAACAGGTCATAGATATGATCTTACAACTTAATGATGATGAAAGAATTGATGGCTATTTAGTGGTAGCACCTTATTATAATAAGCCGACACAAGAGGGACTCTACCAACATTTTATGGCAATAGATCGAGTTTCCCAAAAGGCTATTTATCTTTATAATGTGCCTAAACGTTGTGGAGTCAGTATTCAATATGAAACGATTCTCCGTTTAATTCAGGATAGTCAACACATTATAGGGCTCAAACAAGCGAGCGATGATTTAGAAATGATTAGGAAGCTAAAAAAACAAGCACCTACTTTTAAAATTTATTCAGGTGAGGATGGCTTATTATTAGAAGGATTAGAAGCCGGCATAGATGGTATTATTTCTGTTCTTTCTCATCTTTATGGCCCTTTGATCAAATCGGTATGTTTAAAATATGAACAAGGGCAAATGGTTGTTCAAGAAGATCAAGACTTAAAGAGATTTCAAAAACTATTTTTTAAAGAAGCCAGTCCAGCACCAATGAAATATGCTTTATCAAAACGGTCGCTTTGTCAAAATGTTTTAAGATTACCGCTTGTGAGCATTTCTCATGATTTAGAAAAAGAAATTGATGAAATAATTTGAAAATAGAGGCATCTAGGGATAAACTTCACGACGATAAAGAAGTTTGTGCCTTTATAGATGCTTTTATTTTTTAATGGGGTTAGACTATTTGAAAGCAATATGATATACTAATAAAAACTGTCCAAAAAATTGAGGTGAATATCATTTGAAAAAAGAAAATGTAAAAATTGTTGCATTAGGTGGACAAGCTGAAAACGGAAAAAGCATGTATTGTATTGAAATTAACGATCGTATTTTTGTAGTAGATGCAGGATTTCGTTTTCCTGAGGTAGATATTTTAGGTGTGGATATCATTATTCCTAATTTTGAATATCTAAGAGAAAATAAAGAGAGAGTCACAGCTATTATTATTACACACGGACATGATGATGTTATGGCGGCTTTGCCATATTTATTAGAAGAAATCAACGTGCCTGTTTTTGCTCCTAATCTTACAGCAGATCTTATTGAAGAAATGCTAGTAAAATATAATCATCATAATCATACGCATTTAAATCCTAATATTGTTCGTGTTAAGCGAAGCAGTAGTGGGACGATTGCTGGTGTAAACATTGAGTTTTTCCCGGTAACCCATTCTATTCCTGGAAGTGTGGGAGTTGCTTTTGAAACGTCTTATGGTTATATTGTTTATTCTGGGGAGTATATCGTTGATTTTGGAGCTCCTGAAGGATTTAAGTCTGATCTTCAAAGAATGATGGAAATTGGGAAAAAGGGTGTTTTATTATTAATGGGAGAATCATCAGGAAGTAAGAATCCTGATTTTACCTCGCCTACACATAAGTTAACACCTAAAATTGAACCTATTTTTGAGGCAGCTGAAGGTAGTATGGTGATTTCTTTAGATGCGCTATATTGTGGTTGAGTTCGAGAAGTCGTTGAACTAGCTAAGAAATACCAACGAAAAATTGTTTTTTATGGTCGAGATAAGTATGATACGACCAATAGCTTGATCCGTGTAGAAGCCCGTTTAGATAAACGTATCATTGATTTAAAAAAAGAATCTATTATTTATGATCCTCAACGTATTGATGATGATCAATCGGTGGTTGTTTTAACAGGTAGTCCACGTCGTATTTATCACGATATATGTGATATTATTGATGGTGGGGATGAATATCTTAAATTAAAAGAGGGAGATACATTTATTGTTGCTTCGCCTATTTTGCCGGGAACTGAAAAAATTGCGAATAAGGCACAGAATGAATTATATAAGACACCAGCCCATATACATATGTTAAAAAATAAAGATCTTCATTCTATGCATGCGGCTAGTGAAGATATCAAGGTCATGATTCAAACTTTTAAACCGAAATATTATATGCCTATCAAGGGTGAATATCAGCATTTTGTCTCTAATATGCAAATTGCTCAAAGTATGGAAATCCCAGATGAACATATTATTTTGTGTGATAATGGAGAAATCATTTCTTTTGAGAATGGTCAATTAATGACGTATCGTGATACTATTATTGTAGGAGATACGATGATTGATGGTATCGGCGTGGGTGATGTCGGTGAAAAAGTCATTGATGATCGTATTCAATTATCCAAAGATGGTGTGATTATTATTGGATTAACAGTGAATCGATTAACACGCCACATTGAAACAACAACCGATGTTCAAACACGCGGTTTTGTTTATCTAAAAGATTCAGAGTATATTATTAAAGAAGTTACACGAATTTCTGAAGATGTCATTCTTTCATGGCAAGAAAATCCTTTATGGGAAGTCAGTGATATTCGACAGATGATTAAAGAAAAAACAATGAAGTATGTTTATAAAGAAACGGGTAAGAAACCGGTTATTCTGTCTGTGATTATTGAGATATAAGCAAGATTTCTTGCTTTTTCTTTTTTGAAAAAATATGTTATAATGTAAAAAAACCAAGGAGAGGTGGATATGATTCATGGCTAAAAGTAAACGTTCCAAAAAAAGCAAGTCAGAACAACTTAGTGAAACACTCCGTCTGCGTATTATATGTATATGTTTTATATTTTTAATTATTATTGCAGCAATGCGTTTAGGTATTATAGGGGAAGGCATTGATTTTACTTTTTGTTTTTTGTTTGGAA
>CANPGX010000120.1 GCA_947573745.1 uncultured Erysipelotrichaceae bacterium
CCATGTATTCCCAAAACAAGCATGCAAAGCTCTCAAAAAAGGCTTATAGCTCTCTGGAAATCCTTCACGATTCATTTCTGCTTCAAAAGCCGAATCTAAATTAAAAGGTGTAATATACGTTTTCATCGTATATCCTTTAAAAGCATATCCATTAAAATAAACTCTAATCTTATACCAATTACCACTTTCACCAATAATAGTGACAGCTTGACCACGTTGAACTTGAATATTCACTTTCGTTGGTGTTGATTTTGTCAGATTTTGATATTCAAACGTTACAATAGAATAATTTGTCCCTGGTCCTGTTCTCACATTGACATAGTCATCATTAATATAAGCACGCCTTTCTTCAGCATGAACTGTATAACAAGACGTACTGATGATCATCAAAACAGATAGAAAACCTATCATCCATTTTTTTAATTTCACGTCTTTTCCTCCCCAAACAAACATAAAAAAACAAAATTGTACTTAAAAATACATTCATTATTTTAACATTTATCTCACTATAATGCAATCTCAGTATCTCAATGTCACACTTTTTATCATAATAACACATTTTAACATTTCTACCCTTATCAAAACATGTTATAATGGGTAAGAAATGGAGGGCTTATCATGATAAAAGCATTAATTTTTGATATGGATGGACTGATGTTTGATAGTGAGAATGTCACTTTTAAAGCAATGGTCAAAACTTGTGAAGAACTCGGTGTTGAATTGACATTACCTACCTATACCCGTTTTTTAGGAAGAACTGCACCAGTAGTCAAAGAAATGCTCAAAGAAATTTATGGAAAAGATTTCCCTTCGGACGATTTCTTTGTCACTGTACATCGTCGTATGAATGAATCCTACGAACAAGAAATCCCTATTAAAAAAGGATTGCTGGAATTATTAAACTATGCCAAAGAACATCATTATACCACTGTTGTGGCATCATCAAGTGCACTTTCACGTATCCAAGATATGCTTGATAAAGCACATATCTCTTCCTACTTTGATGATATCATGTCTGGTGACTTTGTCGTGCATAGTAAACCAGAACCCGAGATTTTCTTAAAAGCTTGTGAAAAAGCGCATTGCTTACCTCATGAAGCTATTGTCTTAGAAGATTCTCAGGCAGGTATCGAAGCGGCTTATCGTGCGAACATTCCATGTATTTGTATACCCGATTTAAAATATCCAGAAGAATCCTACGCTAAAAAGTGTTGGAAGATTCTTGATTCGCTTCTTGATGTCATTGATGAATTAAAAAAATAAAGGTTGCCTAGGAGGCAACCTTTTTAAATTTCCTTAAATTTCTGTACACCACGTGTTTTTAAATAAATATAAGATAGTAAACAAAGCAACAATAAATATACTAAATAAATCAAATAAAATTGAGATGTGCTTACTATGACTTTCAGATCAGAAAACCAATAAAGTAGTGGCACTATGATCAATGATACCATACCCATCAGTGTTGATCCTAAAACACTTCCACTTTGTTTGATCAACAAAGTCGCATTCGTCCATGTTAAATTAGGGATGAGAAGATTCCATATCAAGCCACAAAAAGCTATCCACAAAGAAGCCAGTGATGGTAAGATTAATAGCGCTAAAATTTCAACGATACTCATAGGTAACTTTAAAATTGTTAAAATAACACCTATGCCAAATCCTATCATAGACACTAAAATATGTGCTATGATCTTAGATGAAAAAATAGCTTTTTCACTCACAGGACTTGATTTGAGAATCCATAATCCATTTCCTTCTAAAGATATAGAAACAGCACTCATTTGATTTAAAGAAGTCATCATAGTAAATATCATAATAACCATCATGATGACATGCTCAACCATAGAAGGATCACTAAAAAGCAATTGAATGATAGCCTCTCCTTTAAAGAAAATGGCTCCTCCTAAAATAAAATAAAACAGTGTTCCTAACCCACAATTAAACATATAAGCTGGCAAAGAGACAAAACGTTTCATTTCCCTTTTCACTAAGGCACTCAATAAAGAACTTGTTTTTAATGAACGTTGACGATAAACTACCTTTGCTTTTCCTTTTTGAAGCATTATAATTTTTTCAAAGTTTTGCAATAAAACAAAATAAACAATTCCAAAAGGAATGATACAAATAGCACATAACTTCATCAACTGTATAAAACTACTTTCTGCAATGCTCATACCAAAATAATAAATAGGTGGTAAAGCTTTAGATAAGGTATCTGCAATATTTTGTCCTTGTTCCAATAAAACCCCAATATAATTTTGAATAGATAGATAAAAATAAAAGTATCCTAAAAAGAAAGCGACCATAAATACAATTTGTACTAATGCTTTATACTTAATTTTGGAAGAGATATAAGCAATGATCCATCCTAATAAACAAATGATGGATAAGCATAGAAATGGATAAATCAAACTTCCTAAAATAAGATAGATCCATTGTAAAATACTTAAAGAAGCTAACATTTGATAAACAACAGCTATAGGAATCATAATCAATAAAGAATACATATATTCCAAAATGAGTAAAGTAAGTAAGCGACTTAATAAAATCATTTTTGGCGGAATAGGCATACTCAATAATAATTCATTATCTTTCGCTTCAAACAAAACACCTGAAGCAACAAACATACTTCCTATAATCCCTGTAAAAATACCCACAAATGCGGCTAAAGCAAAATACATCCAGTCTAAGTGTAAACGAATAAGCGTTTCACCTAAAACATAAAATAAGGCACCCATACTAAAAAATAAACAACCTAAAACATAGACAAACAATAAACTGATCAATATCTTTTTCCATATACTCATCTTTTTTCCTTGATGAAGACGTGAAAAGAAACGATTCATTAGGCCTTTAAGGCGCATCACAATTAATGTCTTTAACATTTGACTATTCCACCAATTCTAAGAAAACATCTTCCAAAGAAGATTGTCCCTTGACTTCTTCCATTGTTCCTTGAACAATCAAACGTCCATTTTTAATGATAGCTATTTTGTCACATAATTTTTCAGCCACCTCTAAGACATGAGTGGAAAAGAAAATAGCGCCGCCTTTTTGGCACATTTCGTGCATTAGTGCTTTTAATTGATGACTTGCTTTAGGATCTAATCCTACAAAAGGTTCATCCAAAATCATCAATTTAGGTGAATGAATCAAGGCAGAAATAATCGCTAATTTTTGTTTCATACCATGAGAATATGAAGAAATAGGCGAAGCTAAATTTTCTGTCATTTCAAATAAATCACTATAATAAGCAATAAGGCGTTCACGCTCATCTTTTTCAATTTGATAAATATCCGCAATAAAATTAAGATATTGAATACCTGATAAATAATCATAAAGATCTGGATTATCAGGAATATAAGCCATCTTCTTTTTACATTCCAAAGGATGATCTTGAATAGATAATCCATCAATATAAATATTTCCTTCATCAAACTTTAAAATACCACAGCATGATTTGATCGTCGTGGTCTTTCCAGCACCATTATGGCCAATAAATCCGTAAATTTCACCGGGAGCAATCGTCAATGTCACATCATCAACTGCCCTCTTGTCACCATATATTTTTGTAAGATGCTCAATTTTTAACATACTTATCCCTTCTTTCAAAGAATATCATATCATTTTTATTATTATAATTCAATAAATTATATATATTATTTTATTTATTAAAAAAGTCTCTATGATAGAGACTTTTGATTCATATAATTTTCTATATCTTCAATTTCTTTAATAATACCCTCTGAAAGAACGACACAGCCATCTTTTTGAATGAGTAAATCATCTTCAATACGAATACCAATACCTTCGTCTTCAATATAACGCCCTGGGTCATCTGTAATCACTGTTCCTTCTAATAAAGGCTCATCACGCCCTAAGCTGACATCATGAACATCCAGACCTAAAGGATGCGAAACACTATGCATATAATATTTTGGTAATTCATCCTTGTTTTGAATAAGTCCTAATTCTATCAGTCCTTGTGATAAGATCTCTTTAGTTAATTGATTAAGTTGATTCAAGGTGACACCTGCTTTGGCATGATCAATCACTGCCTTATTTGCTTTTAAAACAAGTTGATAAATTTGTTTTTGACGGTCACTAAAACGTCCATTAATAGGATAAGTTCTTGTAATATCGGCACAATAATGATCTTTTTTAGCCCCTAGATCCAATAAGATCAAATCACCATCTTGACACATATCCTGATTACTATGATAATGCAACATCGTTCCATTATAGCCAGCCCCAGCAATAGTTGTAAATGCTGGCGAAGCCCCATGATTCATCAATGCATATTCAAATTCAGCCTGAACCTGATATTCCATCATTCCAGGTTTTAAAGTATCCATCACACGATTGAGGGCATGTTCAGTGATATCAATAGCTTTTTGAATTTTCTGAATTTCATTTTCATCTTTTTGATACCTTAATTT
>CANPGX010000121.1 GCA_947573745.1 uncultured Erysipelotrichaceae bacterium
CCTTAATAGTCGCTAAATAGTGAAATGGTTTTAATACCGGTTCTTGAAAAAATTCATCCTCTTTTGATACAAAACCTATACCTAAATAAGTATATAGATCAATTTTATCCCCTATATGCAAGCCAAAATTTTCTATAATATCTTTAGATAAACATATTTCGTACCTATCTAACTGATCATGGAGTCTATAGGCATATTTAATGGGATAATCTTTGAACGTATACGTGATATCATTACATGTCATCCAAGGATCATCCTTACTTGCAGAAGGAAATAAAACATAAAATTGATAATCTAAAGAATCTATATAGGAAACTTGTGCAATTTCATCAATCATATCCTGCGTAATGATTTTAGCTGTGCCTTGAATATGATCTAAATTCCTACTTTCTTTAATGGTTTGTTCAACCTGTCCATATAAATTAGATCCCATTTGTAAAAATGCATAACTAAATACAAACACTAAAAATAGAATACACGTACTAAATAAATAGCGTAATGGATAACGACAAAAGTTTTTTAATATTAATATTTTAGAATTAAAATTGTATTCTACACTTGGGACTTTAATACTTCCATAATGACCTTGTTTTTCTTGAATAAGATGATGATGTTCAAACCTAAAAATATCATCTGCAATATCCATAAAATCTAAGTCGTGACTAACAACAAGAATAGAATAGTCCTTCGATAGTTCAAGCAATACATCTCTTAATACCTTTTTTCTGAATGCATCTAGTTTTGCGTTTGGTTCATCCAAAAGCAAATATTTTCTTTGCCATAGAATATTCTTCAACAAACTCATCAAAGAATATTCTCCACCTGATAGCTCATGAGGATATTCATGTAAAATATCTTTTAGATGAAATCTCTCTATATAATGATGAATATCATAATGACTATGGCTCATCGATTGTATCCAGTTTAAGTTCTCTTGAACAGTCATTTCTTGAATCAAATCATCTTTTTGATTTAAATAAGCAATATATTGGTATCGCAGATTTTCTTGTATGGAGGATGTATATTTCTTATCCTCTATGATAATATCTCCTTGATAATCTAAATCTAGCCCTGCTAGCATATTTAAAAGGGTCGATTTCCCACAACCACTTTTTCCATAAATAAATGTTATCCCACGATCTCTTAACTGAAAATTTATATTTTCAAAAATCATAGTATCATAAGTCTTTGTCACATTTTTTAATTCTATCATTTTGAATACCTCCCCATACTCTTTCGGTAATAGTGTGTCTGCAAAATGATAATTAAGATGATATGAATCATCATTGAGCCTATTAACGCCTTTAAATCCATATAGACAAAATTCAAATCAGGTAAAAAGTATAGTATTTGTCCCATAAAACCTTGTTTTAAAAAATACTGATTCAATCCATTTAAAGCAAAGGTATTCAATATATAAGTCATCAGTATCGCAAAACCTATAAACAAGCCACTTTCTAAAATAAAAAATTGCTGAATATCCTTCTTATTCCCACCTAAAAGTTGAATCGTATGTAAATAATCTCTTTTCTTTTGATAACTTAATTTAAATACTTCTATAATACTATAAATAATAACGATATAAGATAATACTTCCACAACTGTAAAGATTTCCTTTTCTTGGATAATATATTTTAAACTAGCATAAGGATCTCCATCACTGACAGTTAAACGTGGATATTTTTCTTTAATTTTTTCTTTTACCTCTAAAACATGTTGACCATCATCTATTAAAAGTTCAATACCTGCATAGGTTGTTTGATTACTCAATTCATTCCCATTTTCTAATGGCAAAGCCACTTCTTCTAGTGTATTCTGGATATAAGATGCATCAAAATAAATGTCTATAAGGGCATCATGATCTAGAGGCTGATTTTCCTCAACAACACCCACAATTGTCTTTGAAGCATCGACAAAAACAAGGTCATAATCCTGATAGTAATATCCACCGTAATCACTGCCTAGAATATCTATCCACTTACCAACAAAAGGTAATTGTATTGTCAATGTTTTTCCAAGGATGTCCTGACCAAAACGAGAAGCTATTTCCTTACTGACTAAAACTTCATTTTCATTTTCTATATTTCTGCCCTCAACTAAATGAACATTCATATCCTCTACTGAGGATGACTTTGTATGTAGGACAATATCGTCTGTCTCACTACAAAGAAGTCTATCATCCACTTTAAATGATTGAAATAGATGATCTCGCCCATAACGTCCAAAAGCTTCACTAGATAAAGATACGGAGACTACATGTTCTATGTTTTCTATACCTTCTATATCTTCTTGACTAAATCGGGCAGAGATATCTCCATTTGCGATAGCATTGATGGTTCTAAATTGCTTTTGATGATCAAACTGCTCTTTCACTTGTCTAATCGTTTGATATCCAAAATTAAAACTAATAAAAAATCCTATCATGCATAAAGAAGTCATCAATGATAAAATAACATAGTGCAGAATATGGTGATTAAAGTAAGTCTTATAAAAAGAAGAAAGTGAATGAATATCATTTTTAACAGGTACATTTAAAGTCTCTTCTTTGATTTCTTGTTGAGTCACATAAGTTAAATGATGATTTTGAATGGTCAAGATATCCGTGGCATCCTTTTGTAATGCAGGATTGTGTGTAGCCATTAAAATTGTACAGTGATGATGATAAAAATAGTCTTTTAAATAATCCATTAATATTTTTTCATTTTCTTCATCTAAATTTCCTGTAGGCTCATCACATATTATAAATTGGGGTTCTTTGATCATGACTCTTGCAAAAGCAACTCTTTGTTTTTGACCAGTAGATAAATACTTAATCTCTTTCTTTAAACAATCTTCAATAGATAAAGCTATAAAAAGAGCCTTGATCTTTTGATCAATATCTTTTAAATCCATACCTGATAAAGTTGCTGAAAGTAAAACATTATCATAAGCATTCATTTGATCAGATAGTTTAAAATCCTGAAAGAGTATACCTAGTTGACTGCGTCTTACTTCAGATATTGTTTCTTTATTTAATACAGTCCCATCATAATCAATAAGGCCATCAAAACTTTGATCTTCTCCTATCAACATATTAAATAACGTTGTTTTTCCTGTACCACTAGGGGCAATCAACATATAAAAATGTTGAGATTTTAATCGAATATCTACATTCTCAAAAAGAGTATCTTGGAATGCTTTCTTTTTTATAAAAATGTGTATCATGGTAGTACTCCTTTAAAGAGAGAATAAGAACAATTAAATCACTTTATTCGGCTTCTAATTTTAAAATAGTTGCATCAATACTTCTACCACCATTATACAAAAAAATATCTAAATATGGTACCTATTTCGATAATTCTCTCATCTTTTATTTACTTTATAAAATATATTCTACCTCTATTAAAATCAATAAAAATTAGTCATCCTTCTTAATAAAAGAAGCAATATAAAAACCTCCTCGTAGCTACTCATATCATTCTACTAGGAGGTAGTTATCACTCATATTTACTTTTTTATAAACTCATACAGACAATTTGACGTCTTCTACATCATAAAAGTCTTACATTTCTATCATCAAACAGATACTATAAATCACAAATTCCTTTTCCTTCACCATAAGTGGAATACCAGTCATGATTGAAATCATCAATGGCCTTTTCGATATTTGGGTTCTTAAAAATTTGTTTTAATATAGCTACTGGGGCTGTGATGGCTTCTGCTCCATGATTAAATGCCTCTCTTACTTGTTGTACGCTCTTAAATGAAGCTGCTATAATTTTACAATCATATTGATCTGTGATAATCCTTGTTTGTAATTGATCTATCAGCTCGAATGGATCATTTCCTAAATTCCCCATTCTATTGACATAAGGGGCAAGATAATCTGCTCCAGCTGCCAAGGCCATGTATGCTTGCATTAAATCATATACTGCGGTTGCAGTAACGTGATGTCCTTCTGATTTAAGTATTTTAATAGCCTTAACCCCCTCATAGGATACAGGTATTTTAATATAAACTTGATCATCTATTTCTTCTAATATTCTATGTGCTTCTTTCACCATGCCTTCACATTCTTTTGAAATGACTTGAATGTGTAAGCTTCTTTCTTTGCCAATGATATTTCTTATTTCTCTCATATGATCAAAGAAGTTCTTTGGGCTTATTGCTTTGACGATTGAAGGATTACTCGTCACACCTACGATAGGCATATATTCTATTGCATCTTTAATTTCCTCTACATTGATTGTATCGATCATCCATTCCATATATTTTATCTCCTCATTATACTCGTTCTAATAAAAAAGGACTTGAGTTAGTCCTTTCTTATTTAGTCATCATTTGTAAGATCTGATCCGTGACTAGCGATCACTTTCTTGTACCAATAATATGATTTCTTTGGATAACGTGCTAATGTTCCAGTTCCATCATCAT
>CANPGX010000122.1 GCA_947573745.1 uncultured Erysipelotrichaceae bacterium
AGTATAAGCTAAAGTCGAGGCTTGATATTTTTTTTGCGTACCTAATAATAAATCAAAGCATGTATAATGATGTTCATTTAATAAATCGATAGCTTCTTTAACAAGACAACGATTCTCATCTAACAAAGGCATCATATCACTGATTGTCGCTAAAGCAGCTAAACATTTAAGATAAGGGTCCTCTTTTGAAAGTAAAGCATAGGCAAGTTTGTAAGCAATCATCGCCCCACAAATTTCTTTAAAAGGATAATCTAAAGAAAGACGAGTATGTAAAATCGCAAAAGCATCCGGAAGTTCTTCATCATATTGATGATGATCACTGACGATGACATCAACCCCAAGCTCATTGGCCCTTTCTATGGCCTCAAAAGCTTTAATCCCATTATCTACAGTAATAATCAGGCTATATCCTTTATCTGCCATCTCTTCAACACGTTGCACAGGAAGGCCATAACCATCTTTTTGGCGATCTGGAATATGATAACCTACTTTTTTACCCAGACATTCAAAAGCATAGACAAGTATCGTTGTTGCCATGATACCATCACAATCATAATCTCCATAAATACAGATTTTCTCATCTTGATCTAATGCCTCATGAATTCTTTCTAAGACTTCTTCACTTTCACTAAAGAGTGAAAAATCATGATACATCGGTTCTTTAGAAAAAAGGCGTTGATAAGATTGATCATCTATATGCATCCAATCAAACACTTTTGCCAAAACGGAAGGAATCTGATAATCCTTCATATACTGTTGATAACGTTGACTTTTAAAGAGTTGGTACATGATTCACCCTCCTAAACAAAAATAACGGGGATACCCCAGTTATTTCATAATCAATTCTTCAAAATCTTCTAAAGCTAGATTTTTAGCTTCAACAATGCCTTTATAGCGAAGAAATTCAAAAAGATCGCTCTCTCGTGTTTCATAAATATCGGCAATCGCTTCACAAAAACATAGTTTTTGGCAATGTTTCCATTTCATATTCAACAAATAATCTTTTAATTGTTCTTGATGAAGTGCTTTAGATCCTTCAATTCTTAACGTATGGACCTTTGTCAAGATAGCTAATTCTAAATCACATTGCTCTTCTACACTCCATTGTTGCCATAAATTATTCTCATGTGTTTTTTCTTCTAATAAGGTATCTATAGGTGTATTTTCAAAAGCCATGGCTCTTTCTTCCATCTTTCCCATGATATCATTGATATTTTCCATGATCCACACTCTCCATCTTCCAAACTAACAAGTATCTTTATTATAAATGAAAAATCGACACAAAGAAAGTATTTTTCTAGATTTTTATGTCGATTGATAAGATTATATCACAATGTCATATTTTTCCATTTTTTACATACATTGATATGACACGACTTTTAATCAAGGAGACTTTTATATGAAAAAGAAAATCATGGTATCTTTTTTTATTCTTGCTTCAAGTACAGCATTTTCAAAGATATTCAGCATTCTTAATCGTATGCTTTTATCAAGAATCCTTGATAAAGAAGGTATGGGATTATATATGCTTATTTTGCCTACTCTGGGATTAGCGATGACCTTAGCAGAATTAGGAATACCTAATGCTGTCTTTAGATTAATTTCATCGCCTAAGTACAAAAATAGAAAAGTCATTTTTACAAGTTTAAGCTTAGCACTGTGCACAGGCTGTATCGTTTCACTAGGCCTATTATTACTTTCACCTTTTTTATCACATACGCTCTTAAAAAACGAAGATAGTTATCTTTCTATCATTTCATTGGCTATTCTGATCCCCTTGCTTTGTATTAATGGTATCTTAAAAAATTATTATTTAGGTATGGGTCGTGTTGGTAAACTATCCATTTGTCAATTTCTTGAGGAAATCGCACGTTTAGGTTTCACTTACTTTTTAATTATAGGCATACCCCATCTTTCTTTAAGCCATAAAGTTATGATCGTCTATTTATCTATGACCTTTGAAGAAATCATCGCCCTTATTTTTTTATTGGTTTCCCTTAAAGATAAAGTTTATCTACTGCCTAAAATGACCTATCAATACGAAGAAAACTTTATCTTTAAAGACATTCTTTCTATTTCCATTCCGCATACCGCTTCTCGACTTGTTCAATCCTTTGCTTCTTTTTTACAACCCGCCATCTTAACACAATATCTTTTAAGACTTCATTATGATCTTGTTTTTATCAAAGAAAGTTATGGTATTCTTTCCGGTTATGTCATTTCATTGTTAGGCACACCTTCATTTTTTACCAGCGTTGTCTATCGTATCCTTTTACCTATCATCAGTGAAGATGTCTTTAAAAAAAAGCACAAACGTGCTTTAGTGCATATGCTTTATGGTGAACTAGCTTGTTTTCTTATGGCTGTTCCATTTACCTTAATTTTTTTCTTTTTCCCAGCTCAAAGTTTACATTTCCTTTATGGAACGATAGAAGGCGCTGATATTTTAAAATATATGGCTATTCCTTTTATGGTATCCTATCTACAAACACCTATGAGTGTCGTCCTTCAGGCATTAAATCGTAACCAGGCGCTTTTTTGTGTCAGTTTAAGTCAATGTGTTATTGAAACACTATTATTAATCTTTCTCATTCCTTATCATCAGGTACTTAGTGTCGCAATTGCCATGATTCTAAGCATGTTTTTTACCCTCGTCATTGAAAGTTATCTTGTTTATCGTAGCTTATTTCAAAATAACAAATAGTCCATCTTTTTCTTTGATGCAATAAAAGACCTCTTCTATACGATAAATCCCTTGCTTTTCTAATTCCTTTTGTAAATCTTCTTTAGAAAGAGATACTTGATTTAAGGCATACTCATCAAGAACACCATCATTGATCAAAGCATCTGGATATTCGACGATACAATCCTCTTTTTTCAAAACAGAAACATCCCCATTACGCTCTAATATCGCAAATTCTACTTCTGAAATACTGGATATATCATGACTTCTTAAAGCTTGACTTAAATCGTCAATAGAAAAACGCAATTCTTTCATTTTTGCACGATGAACTTGTCCATGTGTAATTAAATAAACTGGTGTTCCCTCTAAAGCATCTTGTGCTTTCTTATCAAGACTCGACCACGTTGAAAAAAGGCGATCCATTAAAACAATCGTTAAAGTGGCTAAAATACTATGCCATAGAGGAAGATCGCCACCTTCTAAAGACATCGTCACTAATTCAGAAACCATTAAAAAAACAACAAAATCAAAAATATTCAATTGACTAAATTCTTTCTTTCCTAAAAGACGAATCAAACCAATCATATATATATAGCAAAATATGCATTTTAAAATTAAAATTCCATATTCTTTCATCTTTTCACCCATTCTATATTTTAATCATCAAGCATATGAATCAGTAGGAGGCATCATTATGAAACCAATCATCAAGACTTATTTAAAAACTATTGCTTTTATCTTTATTTCTTTTCTTATACTCTCTTTCTTGATTGCTTTAACACAACATTTCTTTTTAATTTCTAACACTATTTATAGTGTGCTCCTTTATGGTACAAGTTATGCAATCATTGTGATAGCGAGCGTTTATTTTTCAACACATTTAACGAATAAAGCGCTTTGGCATCTCTTAGCTTTTGCACTTATTTATTATTTATTAAGTGTTTTAATGAATATTTCTCATTTACAACTTTTCCGCCAAGCCCTTAAACCACTTGTATTCTTTACGATTGGTATTCTTACAAAGACTATTTTTTCAAAAGAATCCTAAAGGCTTAAAGCCTTGGATACATAAAAAAATAAGGCCTTAGCCTTATTTAATCTCAATATTTAAAATCTTTACTTCATAAGGTTCTGCAACCTGCACTGTCACGATTTCACCAATACCATGATTCAAAATAGCTTGAGCCAATTGTGAATCATTAGAAATTTTTCCATTTTTAGGATCTGTTTCAAAAGAACCCACAATCGTATAAGCTTCAGGTTCTGCATCTTTCTCTGATAAATCTAAAATCGTCACTGTTGCCCCAGCTTTAACAATGGCTGTATCAATATCATTTTCATCAATGATCACTGCATGTAACAACATATTGTCGATTTCTTTAATACGACCTTCTATATTGGCTTGTTTCTCTCTGGCTGAATCATAATCAGCGTTTTCTGACAAGTCCCCTTGTGCTCTGGCAGCTTGTAATTCTTCAATAACTTTAGGTCTTTCAATATTAATTAAATCATCACGTTCTTTTCTTAATTTTTCAATCCCGCTTTGAGTTAACAACACTTGTTCATGTTCCATTTCTATTCACCTCGTATTGTATAATATAGCATAATTCAATGAAGAATACTAGCAATTTTTGTAATTAAAAGATCAATCGCCACATGATTATGCCCGCCTTCAGGCACAATAACGTGCGCATAACGTTT
>CANPGX010000123.1 GCA_947573745.1 uncultured Erysipelotrichaceae bacterium
TTAAGTCTTCCTTGTCATGGATTAGATACTTTATAGGAGGTTATGATATGAAAAGACAAATTTTTTCAGTTGTCATATGTTTTCTGTTAGCTGTTTCGTTGATAGGAAATGGTTATTTATTTTATCAAGTGAATCAATTATCCAAGAAGGTGTCCACCAACCAATCATCTTCAACAACACAGACAGTGACCAATATGAATTATGATGTGACTAATGATATGGTGGATGTCATTAAGAAAGTAGAGAATAGTGTTGTAGGTATTTCTGTTGTCACATCCAATGGAACAGGCAGTGGTAGTGGTTTTATTTATAGTGTTGAGGGGAATACCGTTTATGTCGTGACCAATCATCATGTGATTGAAAATGCCAAAGATATTGGGGTAGCTTTTCCTAATGAAGAGGCTGTTTCAGCAGAATTGGTCGGTAGTGATAAATATGGTGATATTGCTTTATTGAAGATGACTGTAGATTTTGATGTTTCGGCTTTAAAAATAGGCGACTCTTCTTTATTGGATAAGGGAGAAACGATTCTTGTGATTGGTTCACCTTTAGGTTTAGAATATGCTGGATCAGTCGCTGATGGGATCATATCTGCCGTTAATCGTACGGTTTCTGTGGATCTGAATGAAGATGGTACAGCTGATTGGGATATGAATGTCATTCAAACCAACGCAGCTATCAATCCTGGTAATAGTGGTGGACCGATGATCAATATGGCCGGAGAAGTGGTCGGTATTGCATCAATGAAATTTTCTGATACCGCTGTTGAAGGGATGGGCTTTGCTTTGCCGATCAATGATGCAGTTAAATTGATTGAAGAAATCAAGGCCACAGGTTCTGTAGAACGTCCTGTTCTTGGCGTGTCTATTATTCCATTATCAGGCTATACACAATGGCAATTACAAATGTACAATATTCAAGTCAATGTCGATGATGGTCTCTATGTTCAAAGTGTTTCTGCCTCAAGTCCAGCTAGTCGTGCCGGCATTCAACGTGGTGATGTGATCGTTGAAGTAGAGGGCAAGAAAATTACAACGTATAAAGATTTCTTGACGGAATTATTATCAAAACGTGTCGGTGATACGATTGAAATCAAGATCAATCGTCAAGGTAAGGACATCACGATCAAGGCACAACTATAAGAGCGATATCGCTCTTTTTTTATGACCATAACCATGATGATAAAGAAATAATAAGTGGCATAGAGAGTAAAGAAAGTAAAGAACTTAAAGAGACAAAACTAGCCCCCATATCTTTATTACCCTGAAATTGAATCGCAAAGATCATGGTATTGACAGCTGCTGGGGCACAAGAAGCAATATAGACAGTCATTTTGATGATGTGATATTTTTCTGGTACAATCATCAGTAAAATCCCTATACATAAAGGAAAGATGACTAAACGAAGTAAAGAAAGTTGATAAATTTTTATATTTAATAAAAGCTTTTTCCAAGGCATTTTCGCGATATAACAACCTAAGATGATCATGGCTAATGGCGTATTCATATTGGCTAAACTTTCCATACCTCTAAAAAGCAAAGGAGGAATTTTTATAGGCGAGATGAATAATACTAAGCCAAGGATCACACTGATGGTCCCTGGATTAAGCAGCCCTTTTTTTAAAGAAAGATATTGGCGATCGCGAGTGACCATATAGATCCCATAGGTCCAGGCTAAAAGATTAAAGATAACCATATAAGCAGAAAGATAAAAGACAGCTTCATCGCCTAAAATAGCTTTAATCAAAGGAATGCCCATAAAGCCACAGTTAGGGAAACAAAGACCGAATTGTCCAATACCATCTAAAGTAGGAAAACATAATTTCGTAATGATGATCATGAAGACCATCGCGATCAATGCAAGACACAAAGTGATCCCTAATTCTTGTAGTTTATAGACATCAAAAGGAATTTGATAAGCATTGATAATCGTTAAAGGTGTGACAATATAAAGTAAGACATTAGAGATTTGCTGAATACCTTCATCTTTGACTAATTTTTTATGATAGGCTATCCATCCAGCCATCATCAGTGACAACATGAGTACGACTTGTTCAAAAACAATAGATAATAATTCCATTTTTCTTTCTCCTTATTCTGTTGTCTATTGTATAGCTTTTAGCCAAGAAAGAAAAGTGTAAAATAAAAGAAGACCATGAGTCTTCATAGCATTCTTTTAAAAGTTATAGTATAATCAATTATTGAGGTAATAATGTGATTAAACTTTGACATAGTGATGCTTTCGATGGATTGTCTAAAGATTGATAGTAGTATTCAAAAAGAACGCCTAAACCAGGAAGAACAGCTTCTTCTTGCGATTGAATACCATCATCAATGATGGTTTGAAGTTCAGATTGAGAACTACCTTTAAGTCTTTCAACAAGCATTTGTCTTAGATCCATAGTATCCCTCCTAAATAAAGTGTAACCTCATGTAAAGGAAATATACGATGATCAAAGAAAAAAGAATATTCAAAAAAGAAAATCAAGAGTTGATCTATAGCTTAGAATATAAATCCATGAAGCATCTAAGAGTGAAAGTTAAACAAGGTGAAGTCATTGTCAGTGCTCCTTATGGTTGTCCTGTTCAATATATTGAATCTTTTTTAGCTCAACATATGGATACCTTGATACAACAGACACAACATTATGAATATCCTGTTGATTATAAAGATGGTGGCTATATTGATCTGTGGGGCATAAGAAGGACATTGCACTTTAAAAATCAAAGGGAGATTATTCTTAAAGATCAAGATCTTTATTTGCCTGATCAACTTCATCGTCTTCAACGTTGGTTATTTATACAACTTAGAGATGAAATTGAAAGGCTGATTCAAATTTATCAAAGACAAGAACCACACTTTAGCGTAGAAAAAATAGATTTCAAAGCCTATCAAGGGTGTTGGGGAAAATGTTACCCTAGGCAAAAGAAAGTGATTTTTAATACATCCTTAGTTTATCAAAAGAAAGATTTTGTCAATTATGTGGTGGTTCATGAATTATGCCACCTTATTCATCCTGATCATTCAGCTGCTTTTTATCAAGAGGTGGCAAAATATTGTCCAGATTATCATCGCCTTAGAAAAGAGGGAAAACTATGATTACATCTTTATCGAATAGTAAAATGAAGGAAATTCAAAAACTCCAACAAAAGAAATATCGTGATCAATACCAACGTTATTTGGTGGAAGGGGAGCATCTTGTCGAAGAAGCTTTTAAACATCATCAGATCGATCAGATCATCTATACAGGACACCTTCCTTCTTCCTATGAGGTACTACCCCATATAGAAGTGAGTGAAGAAGTTTTTAAAAAATTATCGCAAGTGAAAAGCCCACAACATATCATGGCGGTTTGTCAAATGCCTAAGGTGACACTCACATGGCAAGGACAGCGCTATCTTTTATTGGAAGATATTCAAGATCCGGGGAATGCTGGTACCTTGGTAAGAAGTGCTTTGGCGTTTGGTTATGATGCGGTGATTTTTTCTCACCATAGCGTTGATCTTTTTAACGATAAATACTTACGAGCTAGCCAAGGCGCTTGCTTTCAAATCCCTTGTATCAAGATGGACTTAAAGCAGGCGATTACTTCTATTCACCAACAAGGTGGTATCGTTTATGGGACGGCTTTACATCAAGCTCAAAGTATTGAAACCTATCAAGCCTCTAATATCTTAGGTTTAATCTTAGGTAATGAAGGACAAGGAATGTCACAAGAAATCATGGCTTGTTGTGATCATTTAGTTTATATTCCTATTTCTGGGGCTGAGTCTTTGAATGTTGCTATTGCTGGCAGTATTGCGATGTTTTATTTCAAATAAAAATGCAGATCATCTCATGATGGTCTGTTTTTTATAAATAGGAAATGATGAAAACGCTTTTTTAATACATAAAAATATGATAAAATAAAGAAAAGGAACATCTCATTCTTGCTTTACTTTCACGATTCCACTAAATCATAAGTTAATGGTGTGCATCGTTTTGTGTCATGAAATCAGTCAATGATAGGAGTGATCATATGAAAAAAATCTTAGGTGTAGTGATGATCTTATTCATCCTTATTGGCATAGTCATAATCAATGGTCCTACCAAAGAAAAAAATATGAAAAAGTATCTTTCTTTTTACTATGATATGAGTCGTAAAGAGAGCAGTCAGTTATTGAAAGATGAAGAGCGCCTTTCATCACGATGGAAAGATGTCATTTTTGGTCGTTTAGATCAAATCGTTTCACAAAAAGGGTATCATGCATTGATAGAGAATCGAATCGTTGACATACCTCGCACGTATGTTCGTTTAGGTATTTCAAGTATTCATATCAGTCATATACAACTTAGCCAGATAGAAGAAAATCGTTATGTTTATGAGG
>CANPGX010000124.1 GCA_947573745.1 uncultured Erysipelotrichaceae bacterium
CCGTTAAGGCCAATGCTTCTTTAAAATATGGATATGGAGAATTATCGTACCAAGATGTGAATTATTCTTTGACCTGTAATTTAGAAGGTGAAGGTGCTTCTTGTTATATGAGAGTGGCTGTTTTAGCTTCACAACAAGAAAAGAAACATTTAACCATCACTTTAAATCACCAGGCTAAAGAAACTTATGGACAAATGGATAATTATGGTGTCACTCAAGATGAAGGGCAGCTCATCTTAGATGGTATAGGTCGAATCGAGCAGGGACATCATGGTTCTAGTACGCATCAAACCAATAAGATCATTGTTTTTGATCCAAAATGTCATGCCCAAGCAAACCCATATTTATATATTGATGAATATGATGTTCAGGCTAGCCATGCAGCAGGTGTTGGTAGAATTGATGATGAACATCTTTATTATCTACAAAGTCGTGGACTTACTAAATCACAAGCCATGCATTTGATAACTTATGGATATCTTATTCCTGTAACTTCTATCATGGATCTTGCAGAAGTAAAAAATTTATTTATTCAGGCACTCCAAAAGAAAGCAGGTGTTTAAAATGCTAGATGTTGAACAAGTGAGAAAAGATTTTCCAATGCTTTCTGTGTCTATGCATGATCATCCGCTCATTTATTTAGATAATGGAGCTACTACTTTAAAACCACAATCTGTTATCCAAGCTATTTGTGAATATTTATCCTCATATTCAGCGAATGCACATCGTGGCGATTATGATTTGTCTCATCGTGTTGATGAAACTTTTGAAAATGTTCGTCAAAAAGTAGCTAATTTTATTCATGCGCCTAAAAAAGAAAATATTGTTTTTACATATGGAGCCAGTGACTCTTTAAATTTAGTAGCTTATGGTTATGGCTTAACGCATCTTCAAGAAGATGATGAGATTATTTTAAGTTTTCAAGAACATGCTTCTAACACATTACCTTGGTTTGATGTATCACGTCAAAAAGGTTGTCGTATTCAATATGTCACATTAGATCAAGATGGACAAATCACCTTGGAGCATATTAAAGAAACCATTAATGAACACACAAAAATTATTGCTATATCACACATAAGCAATGTTTTAGGTTATCTCAATCCTATCAAAGAAATTTGTCAATATGCTCATCAAAAAGGTATTATTGTGGTTGTAGATGGGGCTCAAAGTGTCCCTCATATGCCTGTTGATGTAGAAGAACTGGATTGTGATTTTCTAGCTTTTTCTGCGCATAAAATGTGTGGCCCTACAGGAGTGGGGATTCTTTATGGAAAATTAAATCTTTTAGAAGAAACTTCTCCAACTCGATTAGGTGGCGGAAGTAACAGCAGATACTACAAAGATGGTCAAGTTACATTAAAAAAGGTACCTGCAAAATTTGAAGCTGGTACGCCTAATATTGAAGGGGTCATAGGATTAGGAAGTGCTATTGATTATTTAACACAATTATCTATGAAAGAAATCCATGAATATGAATTGTCTTTAAGACGTTATGCAGTTGATCAACTATTACAATTAGATAATGTCATTGTTTATAACCCTGATGCACAAGGACCTATCGCTTTTAATATCAAAGGTGTTTTTTCACAGGATGCAGCCAGTTTATTCAATACATATGGTATTGCTATTAGAGCTGGACATCATTGTGCAAAATTATTAGATAACTATCTAGAAACCAATACAACATGTCGTGCTTCTTTATATTTTTATAATACACGAGAAGAAATAGATCAATTTATTGAAATTTGTAAGAAAGGGGATGACTTTTTAGATGCGTTCTTTGGATAATCCAATGATTCTTCGTGAAATCATTTTAGATCATTATGAATATCCTCGAAATAGAGGATTAACGGATGATAAAGATTATATTAAAATCAATATGAATTCTGAAACTTGTATCGATGATATTGATATTCAAGTCAAAATAGAAGATGGTGTCATTAAAGATTTTCGTTTTGATGGTGAAGCTTGTGCCATTTCTACGGCTTCTACTTCTATCCTTTCTGAATTAATCAAAGGAAAAACTTTAGAAGAAGCAAAATATATTATTGAACAATACAACAACATGATTTATGAAAGAGAATACGATGAAGAAATCTTAGAAGAAGCCATTGCCTTTAAGAATACCTCTAAGCAAGCTAATCGTATTAAATGTGCAACATTAGGATGGAATGGTTTAAGTCAAATTATTGATGAACAAAAAGTAGGTGAGCCTCATGACTAATCAAGATAAGCTACCTTCAAACGAATATGCCTATGGTTTTAATGATGGTGATATCTCTATTTTTAAAACAGAAAAAGGATTGAATGAGCAAGTTGTACGTGAAATATCACGCATGAAGAAAGAACCTGAATGGATGCTCGAATTTCGTTTAAAATCATTAGAACATTTTTTGAAAAGAGAAATGCCTACATGGGGCGTTGATTTATCTTTTATGAATTTTATTATATTAAAGCAAGTGAACAACAAGAAAGAGACTGGGATGATGTTCCAGATAAAATTAAAGATACTTTTAATAAATTAGGGATTCCTGAAGCTGAACAAAAATATCTTGCAGGTGTTTCAACACAATATGAATCTGAAGTTGTTTATCATAATATGTTGAAAGAAGTTGAAGAAAAAGGGGTTATTTTCTTAGATACAGATTCTGCACTTAGAGAATATCCGGAACTATTTAAGAAATATTTTAATACGGTTGTTCCTTATAGTGATAATAAATTTTCTGCTTTAAATGGTGCTGTTTGGTCAGGAGGATCTTTTATTTATGTACCTAAAGGTGTGAAATTAGAAAAACCACTACAATCTTACTTTAGAATCAATTCAGAAAGAATGGGACAATTTGAAAGAACTTTGATCATTGTTGATGAAGGGGCTGATGTACATTATGTTGAAGGGTGTACAGCACCTATTTATTCGAGTGATTCTCTACATGCTGCCGTTGTAGAAATTATTGTGCTTAAAGATGGGAAATGTCGTTATTCAACAGTACAAAACTGGTCTAATAATATTTTGAATCTTGTTACTAAACGCGCATTGTGTGAAGAAAATGCGACGATGGAGTGGATTGATGGTAATGTGGGTTCTGGTATCACCATGAAATATCCCGCCGTTATCTTAAAAGGAGATCATGCTAAGGCAACATGTATTTCCATCGCTGTAGCAGGAAAACAACAGATTCTTGATGCTGGTGCTAAAATGATTCATTTAGGAAAATATACTTCAAGTAATATTATTTCTAAATCAATTTCTAGAAATGGAGGTAAAGTGAATTATCGTGGGCTCGTAAGTCATGGAAAACAAGCTTATCAAGCTAAAAGTAAAGTAGAATGTGACACTTTGATTTTAGATGATATCTCTACAAGCGATACTGTGCCTACAAATAAAATGCTTAATAACGATTCTGTTATAGAACATGAAGCCACTGTTTCTAAAGTATCAGAAGAACAACTTTTTTATCTCATGTCTAGAGGACTCACTAAATCTCAAGCTACTGAAATGATCGTCATGGGATTCATTGAACCTTTCTCCAGAGAATTACCTATGGAATATGCTGTTGAACTTAATCAACTTATTAAATTAGATATGGAGAACAGCATTGGATAAAAGACAATTACGTAAAAAAATGAAGGATCTACGTGATCATTATCCACTAGAAGAACTCCAGAAATACCAAGAAGATATTTTTAGACATATTCTAGCTATGGATATTTATCAAGAGGCGATGCATATAGCGCTTTATTATCCAATACATCAAGAAGTGGATACAAGAATTTTGATTCATGATGCTTTAAAACATCACAAACATGTTTATCTTCCCAAAATTAAAGATGGAGAAATGGCATTTTATGAACTTTTTGAAGAAGATGATTTACAAGAAGGCGTATTTCATATTTTTGAACCACGCTCTTCCAAGAAAGTAGATCCAGATATTTTTAATCTCATGATTGTACCTCTTCTAGCTTTTAATGAAAGATATTATCGTATGGGTTATGGTAAGGGATTCTATGACCGTTACTTAAAAAATAAAAATATTTATACGATAGGATTAGCTTACCACTTCCAAAAATGCTCATTTCAAGAAGAAGATCATGATGTTCCTTTAAAAAAAATGATAACAGACAGTTATGCGAATACATAACTGTTTTTTTGTTCTAAAGAATTAAGAAATCTCATATATCATCTATAGATGAGTAAAGTAGGTGAAGATATGAAAAGAAAAATAAAACTATGGCAACTGCTTTTTCTTTTTTTTCTTATTCTATGTCTAACTGTTCCTTTGTTTCAATCATTAAATACCATGATAGGAAGATACGGTAGGCAAGAATTAGAATATTTTACTCGTCTCATTATCAATCATGCTTC
>CANPGX010000125.1 GCA_947573745.1 uncultured Erysipelotrichaceae bacterium
CCGTACAAATACGACACACTTGACCATCTTTAAAGACTGTTTCGCCACCCACAAAATCTCCTGTTCGAATTTCAGGACCTTTTGTATCTAAAAGTATCGCAACGTCCTTACCTACTTCTTTTTCAATTTCTCTTAAAAGTTCAATACGCTTTTTGTGCTCTTCATGATCTCCATGAGAAAAATTTAAACGCATGACATCCATTCCCGCTTTAACAATATTGGTAAGTGACTTCTTGTTGTCAGAAGCAGGTCCAATCGTACAAACAATATGTGTTTTTCGTTTATCATGTGTAATCAAAAAATCTTCTAGCATCCTATTTCACCCTCTTTTTTTATTTAACGAAGCTTACTAGCATCTTCATAAATAGCGGTATCTGTCTCACGCCTTTTAGATAATGTTTCAACAATATCCAAGCCTTCGATACGCCCATGAACAAGACTGACGCATTCACCACCATGACCAGCCTCTAACAATTCTACCGCATATACCCCCATACGGCTTGCTAGAACACGATCGCTGGCAGTAGGACGTCCACCACGTTGCATATGTCCTAAAACATTGGCACGTGTTTCAAATCCAGTCGCCGCTTCAACCTTTTTAGCTAAAGCATGAACATCTGTAATATGTTCTGTAATCACCACAATAGCGTGAGATTTATCAGAAGCTTTTGACGCTTTCAAACGGGCAATGACTTTATCTTCATCAAAACCTGTTTCACTGGTAATGATCATCTCAACACCACAAGCAATACCCGCATGAATCGCTAAATCACCACAATAACGTCCCATGACTTCAAGAATCGTACAACGTTGATGTGAACTAGATGTATCTCTTAAACGATCTAATGCTTCTACAATAGTATTTAGAGCAGTATCAAAACCGATGGTTTTATCTGTTTTTGGAATATCATTATCAATCGTTCCTGGAATACCAATACAATTGATCCCCATCTTTGTCAATGCCAAAGCACCTTGATAACTACCATCTCCGCCAATCACGACTAAAGCTTCAATACCTACTTCTTTCATCTTTTCAATCGCCACTTGACGTACAGCTTCTTCCTTAAATTCTGGAAAGCGGGCTGACTTTAAAAAAGTACCGCCCTGATTAATAATATTTCTTGTACTACGACGATCAAATTTAATAAAATCTCCTTCATACAAGCCCTTGAATCCTAAGCGTACACCATAGACTTCAATCCCTTTATTTAAACATGTTCTGGCAACTGCACGAACAGCTGCATTCATACCAGGTGCATCTCCACCTGATGTCAATACTCCGATACATTTTACCATATCTTCCACCTCTTTTTTTACGACACTATCGTATCACATTTTATTTCCTATTGACAATCTTTTTTACACCTTTATAAAGCGATCTCCTGCGTGATCGTTTTCATTTTTAAAATCATTCGCGCCACCTTAACTTCATCATTTTTACCTTTAGATAAACGATAAGCTTTTTGAAGTTCTTCCATAGAATAAACACTTGTAAAGAAAGTAGGAAGTCCTCTTTGACTTCTTTCTAACAGAATAGCCCCTAAAATATCATCTCTTGACCAAGCCGTGATATTTTCTTGTCCAATATCATCTAAGACAAGGTAATCGACTTCTTTCATTAAAGCAACACGATCATCATCTTGATTATGGGCAATATTGTCTTTTAATTCACTCATAAATGTTGGAAAACAAATATAACCACATTGACATCCCTGATGAGCCAGGGCTTGGATCAATGCGCCCATCAACATCGACTTTCCTGTACCCGGAGAGCCATGAAGATAAAATCCTTTGGGCCCTTTATCCAAACAATAACGCATTAATAACTTTGCTACATCTTTCACTTTAGGCTGATCATAAGATAAATTTTCAAAAGATGTCGTCAATAATGAATCATGAACATTCTTCACCACAACGTGACTGAGTAAAACATACGTATCATAAACCACTTGGCCATATTGACAAGGTTCTAAATAACTGGTCAATATACCTTCTTCTAATGCCAAAAAACGACGATAGCCTTTTAATGATTTAGGACAATGCGCCAATTTTTGACATGATTGACAAACAGCATGATCTTGTTGGAGATCTAAAAAATCAATCCAATGATTCTCGACAAAAGAGCGTCCTAACTGATGTCGATTTAAAAAATCTTGGATATCGGATTCTTTCATGAGCTGATCAATGCTTTCCTTTTTTTGAATACTTCCTTGTTGATCTTTTAAAAAATCCTGAATGCTATACATATGATCCACCCTCTTTCAAGCTTTGCAGTAATGCTTCAAAATCTTCATCTTCTTGTTGTGTTGGTTCTTGTTCAAACATCGCTGTGTGTTTTTGTGAAACAAACCATTCTGGTGCCATGTCATCTTTTTGATGATCCCTTTGTTTTAGATACTGAATCGATTCATCCATGGCTTCCTTCACTGTCTGGATTTTCTTTCTTACCCAAGAACCGGCAATACTTTCACAATAAGCCCGCGTAAAACGCTCATCATTTTGGCTTAAAACAAACTCAATTAACACATTCACCACGCCTGGTTCTAAGTGCAATCGTGTCATCAGTGATTCCACAATCGCCAAATCATGGGCTGTAGGTTCCTTACCACCTTGACGATCTTTCAATAATTGATATGGACTGACCTTTTCTAAATATTCAATATGTTTCTTAAGTTTTTCATCTTGTGTCTGTGATAAATAACGTTTTGGTTGTACATGATGGACCTCTTTAAAAGAAACTGGCGTTTCTAAATCATAATACTGCCTTACTTTCTTTTTAAGTAAAGTCTCATCTACCTGTTGATGATGTAACGATTCTTTGACGATACCCAACATTTCCATCGCTGTCACTTGATAAACCGTTCCTAATTGACAGATAAGACGTTCAATCTCTTTGGTGATAGCCCGCTTAGGAATCTGGTAATCCTTTAAATGTTGATAGAAAGGCGTCAAATCATAATGTAGTGAAACATCACGTAATAAATTGACCCGATAATCTTCTTGTACTTGTAGTGGCTTGGAATCATGTAATGATACATGAAAAATATCATTAAATGATGCTGTAATTTCCTCATAACGTTCATCAATCTTAGGAACTTTAAAATAATAACGTGTTTTTTCATACTCCACTTCTTCTAGTGTATGATACAACATCGTATTAAATAACGGATGTTCAAAAAAACGTGAAGCATTCAGTGGAAAATACATCTCATAAAGATATTCTGTCAATGTTTCCTGATAAGAAACATAAGTACGCATCAATCCAAGTGCTTCTAATTCTCTTAAACTTTGATCTAATTTAGAAATCGATAATCCTGTTAAAAGGGTCAATCTTTCATGATCAGATGTAATGGATAAACAAGAAATACGATCAATCTCGGAAAACAGACACATATATAAAGCAAAACTCTCACTTTGCATCAAAGGAAGATATAAAAGAGATAATAAGCGTATATGATCCATATTGAGTTGTCCTTTAGATGTTACTGTATAAACATCATGAATGGCTCTTTCTTTCATAAATCTCCTTTCTTAAACACTGTAAATAATCCTCTATCTGACAATAAAAGTCTTCTAAGGTTCCTTGATTATCTAAGCATCTATCAGCTTTTTGTTTTTTGATATGTAAAGGTAATTGTTGATGAATGCGTGCTAAAGCCTCTTCTTCACTAAAATGATCACGGTTCATCAATCTTTCTATCTGTGTTTTTTCATCTACATAAACTACCACAACTTCATCACACAAGGATTCTAAATGAATTTCATAAAGCAATGGAATATCTAGAAAAAGGACATCCTCTTGTGCATAAAATGAAATACCTTGTGAAAGTCGCTGAATAACGTAAGGATGAATCAACGATTCTAACCAAATCTTTTCCTGATCATCATGAAAAATGATATGGCCCAATAACCGACGATCTACTGTATCTCCTTGTCGAACTTGCGGATGACGTTTAAAGACTTGTTGTAAGATCGTTGTTTCTTGCAAGGCTTCTCTAGCATATACATCACTATCTAAAACGATATATCCACGATCTTGGAGATATCGTGTCAATGTTGTCTTGCCACAGGCAATACCTCCTGTAATTCCAATGACTTTAGTCATATTTTCCTCCTAACGTCTCTTTTTTTGACAAGATGGACAAAAATAAGTGCCGCGTCCATGAACCATCTTTTTCTCTATCTTTGTTCCACAAACTAAACAATTTTGTCCTTCTTTGCCATGCACATAAAGAGACACTTGAAACAATCCATGGATACCATTAGCAGAAAAGCTATGGATCGTTGTGCCTCCTTGAGCAATCGCCTCTTTTAAAACCTCTTCTGCAATTTGAATCAAAGCTTTCACTTTTTTCTTAGAAAGA
>CANPGX010000126.1 GCA_947573745.1 uncultured Erysipelotrichaceae bacterium
ATTGGATGAGTTTTAATGAACAGAATCTTCATGCAAACAGTTTACGCTTTTCAAATGCAGAAGTGATTCCTGAAGGAAAAAGTTATGCGCAACACTTATACCAGGTCAATCACAATGTCATGATCGCTCATTGTAAAGCTGTCAAAGCTTTAAGAGAATTACAACCTGATGCTAAATTTTGCGGGATGACAACCATTGCTAATTTTTATCCTGAAAAAAATACACCTAAAAATAATTTATTTACTAAATTAGCTTACCAGCTCTCTACATTCCATAATGATATCTTTACTGAAGGTAAATATCCTGACTATGTTGTAAGTTACTTAGAAAACAGAGGTTGGATGCCACATTTTGAGCCAGGTGATGAAGAACTGCTTCGTTATACTGTAGATTACTTAGCTTTCAGTTATTATCATTCAAATACTTTATCTGAAGGTGAATTTGATGACACGACACCTGCTGGAGAGGTGATTGCTAAACATACTGTCAAAACACCTGGTTTAGAGGCCACTGAATGGGGATGGGAAATTGACCCTGATGGTATTCGTTGGATCGTCAATGACCTATATACACGTCATAAACTACCTGTTTTCGTCTTAGAAAATGGTATGGGACATCGTGAAACATTAAATGAACAACAAACTGTCGAAGATGATTACCGCATCGCTTTCCATCGTGATCATATCCTCGCTTTAAAAAAAGCAGTCGAAGAAGATGGTGTTGATTTACTAGGTTATATTACTTGGGGACCTATTGATATTCCTAGTTCTGGTTGTGAGATTGCCAAAAGATATGGCTTTGTCTATGTCAACCGTGATGAGCATGATATCAAAGATCTTAAACGTACAAAGAAAAAGTCATTTTATTGGGTCAAAGAAGCCTTTGGTTCAAATGGAGAAAAACTATAAAGAAGCAACCAACGTTGCTTCTTTTTATCAGATATGACATAATACATACATGGAGGATATGAACATGAATAAAAATGAAGTTTTAAAATTAGAATCAGATTATCAATTTGATGAATTTAAACATGAAGATGCTTGGTATTTAGGCACTAGCATTCTTAAAGAAGTTCGTGATCATGAATTAAGACGCGTAGGGATTCGTTTTGTTTTTGATGGCGTGATTATTTTCCAATATCTTATGGATGGAAAAAATGAAGATCAATGGGCTCGTCGCAAAGAAAATGTTGTTTTAGAAAGTGGTCATAGTTCTTACTATGTTTTTCTAGATCAAGAAAATCAACCTTTTGTCAATGACGAAACACATGTTGTTTGCGGTGGTGGCTTCCCTATCATTGTCAAAGGTGAAGTTCGCGGATGTATCACTGTTTCCGGTCAAAGAGATCATGTCGATGATCATTTACTCATTATTCATGCACTAGAGCGTTATTTCAAAAAATAAAGCACATAACTTCGTATTTGAAGTTATGTGCTTTTAGCATTCAATATCTTTAGTTGTTTGATTGTAATAAGGGTTTGCATTCTTAGCTTCAATTGTTAAATAATCAAATAAATCAATCATCCCATGATATACACCATACAATTGATAAGAAAATAAAGAACATTCTTTATGTCTTTTTATTTCTTTTTTGATCAAATTCATGACCTCTTTCTGAGATAATGTTGTTTCTACTTTAAAGAAAACTTTAATACCATCTCTTTTAATCACTGTCACGTTAAGTGATTCTATGCCTTCAATAATAGGCATAAAACGAAAATAATAACCTGCAATTAAAACCAAGATCATGTATATCCCCCTTATACGCTTATGATTATTTAGTATACTCTTTGTAGCCCATAAATGCAAGATATTAAAAAGTCTATCTTTTCATGTCTATTTCTTTAAAATAACTTCTCTAATACGACGATGCTCTACTTTCTGGACATCATAACAAATATCATCAATACACATTTCAAAGGTACTTCCATCTTGAGGAATCGCTTCTAATCTAGCCATGATATAACCATTTAATGTATCATAATCCTCATTTAAGTCATACGTCACTTGAACGATTTTTGAAAGGTCCTCTAATAAGATATCTCCATCAACTTTCCATGTTGTATCATTAATTTGAATAATATCAGGTTCTTCTAAGGCATCATACTCATCATAAATCTGTCCAACAATGGTTTCTAATAAATCTTCCATGGTCACAATACCACTAATTTCTCCAAACTCATCCACTGTAACAACAATATGCCTTTGGTCTCTTTGCATTTCTTTGAATAAATCGTCAGCTAATCTGTTTTCTGAAACGAATTGTACAGGATGTAATAAACTTCTTAAATCCACTTTCCCCTTTTGACAAGACTGTAAAAGAAAATCTCTAGCATAAAGTATTCCAATCACATGATTTTCTTTCTCTTCATAGACTGGAAAACGAGAAAAACCGGTTGTTTTAATTTTTTGGAGAATCTGATCTACCGGTGTATCCACTTCAATCATCTCTAAATCTATTCGATGAGTCATAATATCATAAAGTGAGACATCATTAAATTCAAAAACATTTTGAATCCAATCACTCTCTGCTTTTTCAATATTGCCTTCTTTTCTTGCTACTTCCATCATCATCTTAATTTCTTCTTCTGTAACACTTTCTTCTTCCGTTTCTGTTTTTAAACGTAATAGTTTGAGGACAGTATTCGTTGAGAAAGATAAAAAGCGAACAATAGGACTAACAATATAACCTAACTTTTCAACAACATAGCCCGTCACTTTAGCAATTTCATCTGGTTTTTGCATCGCAATTCTCTTTGGCACTAATTCTCCAAATATCAAAGTAAAATAAGATAGAATGAGTGTAATAACAATGACAGCTAAAGTATCTAAGGTGGCTAAAGAAAGTTGCGTAAATCCAAGATCTGTATAAATAAAATGAACTAACATATCCGAAAAGTTATCGGCAGCAAAGGCACTTCCTAAAAAGCCTGCTAAAGTAATACCAATTTGAATCGTTGATAAAAAAGAAGAAGGTGTTTCAATAAGACGCAGTAAACGTTTGGCATGCGTACTTCCTTCTTGTGCTTCTTTTCGTAATTTCATTTCATTTAAAGAAATAATCGCTATTTCACTAGAAGCAAAGAAAGCATTCGTTAAAATCAAAATCACTTGTAAACATAATTGTTGTGCTAAGGTATTCAAATCTATTCACTCCTTTTGAGATATAACCTTATCAGAAAGCCTTATAAATCACAAAAAAAGACTTTCTTTTTACAAATAAAAGTCTCGTTATTTCATATATAAACTGGTTAAACTTAACGTGGTGACGATTATATCGCATTGATTCAATGCTAACTACTCCCTCTTATTAAAGATATCATACCAAATATTGCTTATATTTTCAAGAGAGATCCATCATGATCATCTCATTCTTTATTCATATTCAAATTGACATGCTTGTAGGATTTCGTTCGCTAATGTAGCATCACTGGAAACAATGACCACGACAAAACGATCTTTTAAAATACTATAAGTATAGAAAGTTTTTGGTAAAGTCACTTCGACCTCATCACTAATATATGTTTGAGATGAGTACATAATACAATAATCTTCATATGTTTTCTCTCCTATCAAAGTAGCTTGATTATCATTTTGAAAAATGTCTCTATCCTTAGTATATGCTTCTTGTGCTAAATCTTGATCATGGTAAGAAAAATAGCAAATTCTTGTATCACTATCACCCGCAATATAGAGTGAAGTTAAACCTTTTTCTTGAATGTCATCTTCATATGCAGACATTTGATCTTCAAAACTTAGACCATATTCACTAACAACTTCTTTAAGCTGCTCTAGTAATGATTTAGATTCAACTTCATCATCAGGAACGGGTTCTACTTTCTTTGTACAGCTTATACCTAAAAAAAGTAATCCAATCAAACATCCGATTTTTACTAATTTTCTCATAGATATCCTCCTAAAGCATGTTCTATTATATCATATATACTTTAAAAAGTATAGTTCGGGCACATTCCCATTTTTGCATCTTGATTCTTACAGAAACTTTCATTAAAATAGGGAAAGAGGTGAGAATATGAAAAAATTATTAGTTGTTGTAGACTATCAAAATGATTTTGTAGATGGTAGCTTAGGTTTTGAAAAAGCACCTTCTTTAGAAGAAGGTATCTGTCAAAAGATCGATATGTATAAAAAAAATCATGACGAAGTTATTTTTACTTTCGATACACATCATGAAAATTATTTGGAAACTCAAGAAGGTAAGCATCTTCCTATCACACACTGCATAGAGAATAGTGATGGATGGCAACTTTATGGTAAAGTCAAATATGCTGCTTTAGGTTGTCGTACTTTTTCTAAACCGACTTTTGGTTCTATGGATCTAGCCATCT
>CANPGX010000127.1 GCA_947573745.1 uncultured Erysipelotrichaceae bacterium
TTGAAACGGTTTTAAAAGATATAGATCTTTTTATTGTTTCAGGGATTAGTGTTGCTTTGTCTAAAGAGCTAGAAGATTTAATCATAGAGATGATGAAATATTGTCAACAACACCATATCGAGGTCGCTTATGATATGAATTATCGTGCTAAATTATGGACAGTTGAGCAAGCAGGAGCAGCTTTTAAAAAGATTCTCCCCTATGTAACCTATTTATCAGCTGGCCGATTGGACGCACAAAATTTTCTTAAGCTTAAAACATCAAAAACAGGTTTAGATGCTTTAAAAGAATATGATGAGCAAATCATGACACAATATCCACAGATCAAAGCTATTTTTAGTACAGAAAGAACTGTTTTATCTTCTAACCACCATCAGTTAACGGGTTACTTTTATACAGCATCACAACTTTATTCATCTCATTGTTTTGATATAGAAGATATTGTTGATCGAATTGGATCGGGAGATGCTTTTTTCTCAGGAATCATTCATGGCATCATCCATGATTTTGATGCTCAACATTGTGTCGACTATGCCACGGCTTCAGCTGTTTTAAAGCATAGCATAGAAGGAGATGCACAAGATATGACGGTTGAAGAAATAGAACAATTTCTAAATCAAGGTGTTAGAAGAGTCCAACGATAAAGCTTAAAAACCTATCATTGATATGATAGGTTTTTAATTTAAGGTAGCTATTTAGGTTTTGTCGATTTACAATAAAATATGTTCATAGTATAATTAACTTGTCTTCGTATGATTTGTTTTAGAAAATGATGTGACTAAGTATAGGAGGGAGATTATGAAAGGTAAATCAATAAAAATCATGTTGTTAAGTCTTTTAATGCTGTTAAGTGTATTCCCATCTAAAGTTCCTTCTCAACATATTTCTGCTGAAGAAGAAAAAGATATTACACCATACGTTCAATATAATTTTAATAATCAATTGGTGGATTCACAAGGGCATTCAGCATTGACAGCGTGGTCCTCAACACCTAGTGATGAACGAAGCAATAGTTCAACAGGATTTGGGGTAGATGATAATGGGAGTTATTGGCAATGGCATTCCACTACAGCTAGAGGTGGTGGATTCTATATTGATATCGATAAAAATATCGGGGAAGAATATACAATCGGTTTAAAGTTTTGCTTTGAACAGACAGCACCAAGTTGGAGAAAAATTATCGATTATAAAAACTCAACCGTAGATACAGGTTTCTATTTTTATGATGGCGGCAGACTTAATTTCTATAACTATGGAGTGAATGGTGCCAGTGTTACGGCTAATAATCAGGTTGTTGACTTGATTGTTCGAAGAAATAAAAGTGGTCAATTTGAAGCCTATGTTGTTAATAATATGACTAAAAAATTAGATATGTCTGTTATGGATGCTTCTGGCCAAGGAATTCCTACAGTCATTAACGGTAAGACAAGATTAGGATTTTTCTTTGATGATCTTGCAACAGGTTCGGAAGCTTCTTCTGGGGGAAAAGTTTATCAGATCAAAGTATGGGATTGGTATGTTGATCCTGATGACGTTATTGAAGCTTTGAAGCCTAAAGGAGAAGTTAAAGTACACTATGTGGATGAAGAAGGCGATCTTGTTTTAGATGATAAAAAGATTACAGGGACAGTGGATAAGCCATATTCTGTTGAACACGAGGAAGTTTATGGCTATGAATACATAAAATCACAAGGAGATTCAACAACTGGGGTTTTCTTAGATGGTGAGGTATTAAATGTCACATTCTTATATAAGTGCTTGATACCATACACAGTGACAGCAAGATATGTTGATGAGAATGGACAAAAGTTGTGTGAAGATATTATCTATAAAGGTAAAGAAGGCATGACTTATCAATTGAATCAACTTGAAATTGAAGGTTATGATTTTGTACGTGTAGAAGGAGAGATGACGGGGACTTTTGTTAAGAAACCTAGATTAGTGACTTATGTCTATAAAAAGGCAGAGAAACCTGTTGTTTTGGAAGAAGGCACAGTCAATGTGTTCTATGTGGATGAAGCAGGAAATTCATTAGTGGATGATGTTGTTTATAAAGGTCATGTTAATGATGACTATCACACCTCTTCATTGGTTATCAAGGGGTATACTTTAAAACAAGTAGTAGGGCAAGAGACTGGAAAGTTTACTAAAGCGCCTATTGTCGTCAAGTATATTTATGCAGAAAAGACTGAGGAAGAGAAAAAAGAAGAGATAGAAAATGGTATCGGTGGTAGTGTTGTTGTCAGATATCAAGATAACCGTGGATATACCATCAGTTCAGATGTCATTTATAATGGAAAAATTGATGATTTCTATACAGCTGAAAAAAAGAATATTTCAAAGTTTAAGTTAGAGACGATCATTGGTGAAGAATCAGGAAAAATTGGTCAAGATGTTAAGGTTGTTACGTTGGTTTATTCTGCTTTAGCCAGCGATGTTCTTGCTAGATATGTGGATGATCAAGGACTCACTATTGCCAATACGAAAGTTTATTCTGGTAGCTTTGGAGAACCATATCAAACAGAAAAACTGAAAATTGATGGATATCAATTCATAGAAGTAGAAGGTCAAGAGTCTGGTACTTTTGGAGAACATGTACAGGTTGTTAGATACGTTTATAGACGTCTAGGCAATGTGAGGGTAAAGTACCAAAACTTAAATGGTGAAACGATTAAAAAAGATACATTACATACAGGTTTAGTAGGCGATGACTATACTATAGAAGCACCTTATATTCCTAGTCATGAACTTGTAAGAGTAGATGGTAATGAAAATGGGCAATATCAAGTAGATGAGCAAGTGGTATGTTATGTTTATGAAAAAATTGTTGAAGGTAAAGTGATTATTCATTATGTAGATGAAAATGGTCATCAACTGATGGATGACGATATGATTCATGGCCGAGAAGGAAAACCTTACGAGGTGGAAATCAAGAATATTCATGGATGTCGTTATTTAAGATCTAAAGGAATCTTAAAAGGTGAATTAGTTGAAGGGACAACGGATGTAACTTTAATTTATCATGTAGAAATTCCTAGTACAGTAACAGCAAGATATGTAGATGAAAACCAGAAGAGTTTATGTCAAGATATTGTTTATAAAGGTTATGAGCATGAAATATATAAAACAACCCAATTAGAATTAACAGGCTATGATTTTGTAGAAGTTATAGGTGATCCAACTGGACAGTTCAAGAATCAACCACAGTTAGTCACTTATGTTTATAAGAAACAGGAAGTTGTTCAAGAGGAAGGAAAAGTTCTTGCGTTTTATGTTGATGATGAAGGCAATACCTTGCATAGTCCTTTAACCTATAGAGGATGGTTAAACAATGACTATAAGACATCTGTTTTAACTTTCCCTAATTATCAGTTAAAAGAAGTGGTTGGCAATGAAACTGGGCAATATCAAAAATCTTTACAAACAGTCACCTATGTCTATGAAGAAAAAATAAGTGATGATCCAATAGGTGGCACAGTGATTGTCAAATATCAAACAGAAGAAGGGATCACTATTCGTAATGATGATATTTTTAATGGCTGGATCGGAGACCCTTACAAGGCTGTACGATATAGTATTTCAGGATATCATTTTGAAAGATCAGAAGGTGCTTTCTACGATACAGGTTTACTAAGTATGTTTAGATTGACTAGGGCACTAAATTCTGAAGAAGGTGAAATTGAAGCATTAGTGAAAGAAATTATTATGATTTACGATCCTGAAGAAAAAGCTTCTACGGTCATTGCAAGATATGTGGATACTCATGGAAATACACTACAATTTGATCAAGTTTATAATGGCTTGATTGGAGAAGATTATCAAACACAAGCACAATCTATTAAGGGTTATCAATTACTTCGAGTAGATGGCATAGAAAAAGGTATTTTTGAAAATCAAGTTCAAATGGTCACTTATGTTTATGACGTTAAAGAGGAACCAAAACAAACTGAAATTATCATTACCATTGTTGATGAAGATGGTCATGTGATCAAAGAAGAAATTATTACGGGTAAAGAAGGAGATCCATATCATTTAGATCTTATTCCTAAGGATATAGAAGGATATGAGTTTATTCGTATTGATGGTCCAGTAGATGGCTATTTTGGAGAAGATGTTGGAAAGATTACTTTTGTTTATCGAAAGATTGATCATAAAACAGATGTCATTTCACCTGTTGAGACTTTTGATAGTCAAGAGTTGAGTTTGTATAGTTATTCAACTTTGGCCATATTCTCTTTGGTTGTGATGTTATGGCTTAAAAAAAGATATTCTATATTGAAGTAAAAAAAGGATTGGTTTCTGTATGAGGCAGAAATCAGTCCTTT
>CANPGX010000128.1 GCA_947573745.1 uncultured Erysipelotrichaceae bacterium
AAGGGTAATGCTAATAAGTTGGCAATTCGTATGCTATATGAAGCTTACTTAAATGAGATAGATGTGCATATTGTCTCAATGGATGGTGGATTAAAAGATAATGCGATTCCACGAGAATGTGATCTTGTTTTTGTATCTTCAAGTTCTTTGGAAGATCTTGAGACATGTTTAAAGCATACCGAAAAGGAAATTCAAGATGAATTAGCCTTTAGTGATGCTGGTTTTTATGCAGAATTAAAAACCATAGAAACATGTTCGCAAGCTTTATCACTGAAAGATAGTCAAGACTTTTTAACGATGTTATTTTTATTACCTAATGGCTTTAAAGCACGTTCCATGGCTATTGAGGGATTAACATTAACTTCTTTGAATTTCGGAGTTGCATCTACAAAAGATGATTTGTTTACATTTACAGTATCTATACGAAGTGCCATTGAATCAGCTATTGATGATTTAGAACGTCAAATCTTGGCGATTGCTTCATTATTTAATGTTAAATGTCATACTGAAGGTAGATATCCTAGCTGGAATTTTGTCAAACATTCGCCTATTCGTGAGGCATTAAGAAAAGCTGTGAAGGATGTTTTGCATAAAGATTTAGTTGAACTTGCTGCCCATGGTGGCTGTGAATGTGGTGTTTTTAAAGCCATGTATGAAGATATGGATATCGTTGGTGTAGGTCCAATAGCAAAATATATTCATACACCACAAGAATGTTTAGATATTGCATCATTCATTCGTGTTTATGATTTACTGATATATTTGATTTCAATTTTATAAAGAAAAGGGGGAAAATAAAATGAAACAAAATTTAATAGATAAATATGCATTAATGCTTGTTAAAAAAGGACTTAATCTACAACCTGGTCAAACGCTAGTATTGCAGAGTTCACCTGATGGAAGTGCTTTGGCACAAGCGGTGACAAAAGCTGCTTTTGAAGCTGGTGCAAAAGACGTTATTGTTCATTATGAAGATCCATATATTACAAGATTAAGAGCACAATATTGTGATTTAGAAACTTTACGCAAAGTTGAAGACTGGCAAAAAGAATCATTAGATCTTTACTTAAGAAATGATGGTGTACAATTAGGTTTAATGGCAACAATGCCTAAATTAATGGAAGGTATTTCTGATGAAAGAGCTTCTATTGTCAATGAAGCTAAAAATGAATTAAGAAATGTTATTCGTGCTTACATTCATAAAGGACAAATTCAATGGACAGGTACTGCATTACCTAATATTGAATGGGCTAGAGAAGTTTATCCGCATTTATCAGATGAAGAAGCTTTAGAAAAATTAGAAGAAGCTGTTTTGAAAATGGTAAGAGTGGGTGAAGATAATGATCCTTTGGCTGATTGGGATAAGCATATTGCCCATTTACAAACACGCTCTAAAAAATTAAATGAATATCATTTTAAATCTTTGCATATTACAAGTGAGTTAGGAACTGATATTTCTATGGATTTACCTGAAGGTCATCTTTGGACAAGCGCTGGTGAATTGAATGAAAAGAATGGTGTGATGTATGTGGCTAATGTGCCAACAGAAGAAATTTTCACGGATCCACATAAATATACTGTTCATGGTAAAGCTGTAGCAAGTAGACCATTATCTATTAATGGAAAACTGGTTGAAGAATTTGGTATTATTTTTGAAAATGGTAAAGCAGTAGATTGCTTTGCAAAAAAGAATGTAGAAGCATTAAAAGATGTTTTATTCAAAGATGAACATTCTTGTTATTTAGGAGAAGTGGCATTAGTAAGCAAACAATCACCTATTACACAAATGAATACAGTTTTCTATAATGGTTTAGTCGATGAAAATGCTGCAAGTCATTTGGCTTTTGGGGCTAGTTTCCCAACATGCATCAAAGGTGGTTCTAAAATGAGCGTTGAAGAACTTGATGCACATGGTGTTAACTCTGCTAAGAATCATAATGATTTCATGATTGGAACACCAGAATTTAAGGTTGTTGGTACGACTTATGATGGTGAAGAGATCGTTGTCATGGAACATGGAGATTTTGTATTTTAATTAAAGGAGAAAAAAGAAATGTCAACAGTATCAAAAGAAGGGTTCTTACTTGAAGGGCAAGTACATTCCCTTGATTTTAAAGAAAAGATTTATTCTTATCGTGATCAAGAACGCATCATGGATGGATGGTTGAAAAAACGTTTTAAAACAGTTTTACCTCAAGTCATGAAACGTTCAGGAATTGATTGTTGGATCGTTGCTTGTAATGAGTATAACGAAGATCCTGTTTTAAAGTCATTAACGCCTTGTGCTATGATGACAGCACGAAGATTAACGATTTTAGTCTTTTTCTTAAATGAAAAAGGTGAAGTAGAACGCTATAATATTACACGTCCTGGGGTTGGGTTAGAAGGATTTTATACTCAAGCTTGGATTAATAGTAAAGGTCATGATTGGGGAGCATTATATCGTTTAGATGATCCAGAAAATGTAGATTCAATTTTCAAAGATGTTGAACCAGAAACACAATTAGAATGTTTAAACAGAATCTTAAAGATCAAGAATCCAAAGAAGATTGGTATCAATATGTCGAAAGATTTTGCTTTTGCAGATGGTTTGAGTGCAACCATTTATCAGGATATGATGGCTGCTTTAGACAAAGAAGTAACAGATAAATTCTGTAGTGCAGAAAATATCTGTGTTGGTTGGTTAGAAACAAGAACTGATGAAGAAGTAGCGGCTTATACAGGTATCATGCAAATTGCTCATAGCATCATAGCAGAAGCCTATTCAAGTAGAATCATTACACCAGGAGTAACGACAAATGCAGATGTTAAATATTTTATCTTACAAAGAGTATTTGATTTAGGTTTACAACCATGGTTTGATTTCTCTGTTGATCTTAAAAGACAAGGTGTAGGAGATATCGAAGAAGAAACTGTCATCTTACCAGGTGACATCTTACATTGTGATGTAGGATTAAACTATTTAGGCTTATGCACAGATACACAAGAAAACTGTTATATATTAAAGATGGAAGAAACAGATGTACCAGAAACATTAAAGAAAGCGATGAAAACTGTTAATCGTTTACAAGATATTGTGATTGGAGAATATGTCGAAGGAAGAACAGGAAACGAGATCTTAGCGCTTAGTCGTAAGAAAGCGATCGAAGAAGGTATCAATCCATGTATCTATACACATCCAATTGGATATCATGGACATGCAGCAGGACCAACGATTGGATTATTTGATATGCAAGGTGGTGTTCCAGGTGGTGGAGATTATCCGTTATACGATCATACATTCTATTCATTAGAGTTAAACTGCACATTACCATTAGAAGGATGGGGAGACTTTAGAATGTCAGCAGAAACAGATATTATGTTTGTTGATGGAAAAGTACATTATGTAGCAGGGCGCCAAGAAAAATGGCATTTAGTGAAATAAAATAGAAGTGGTCAAAAATGACCACTTCTTTATTAGGAGGAAATTATATGAAGCAATTAGAACAAGATGCTTTTTATCGTTATCAGTTTTTATCAAATTTAAACTATAATGATAGAAAAGATCAAGCAGTATTTTGCGTATCTAAAGTTAATCAAGATGCAAGTGATTACGATATGCATTTATATTTATTAAAAGATGGAAAAGTATCTTTACTAACAGCGAAAGATGAAAAGGTCAGCAGTTATCTTTTTGAAGATAATGATACTATTTTATACAAAACGACAAAAAAAGAAGATCAAGATAAAATCAAAGATGGATATGTTTTGAGCAGCTATTATCGTTTAGCATTGAATCAAGATGGAGTAGCTACAAAAGCATTTACGTTACCATTATCAGTCAATACTCTTAAGAAGATCAATGATCATCTTTATTTAGCGGTGGCACAATGTGATGTTTGTCATCCTGATTACTATTTGTTAAGTGATGAGGATAAAAAGAAGGTTCATCAAGAAATTAAAGATCAAGAAGATTATCAAATAATGGATGAGTATCCATTCTTCTATAATGGTGCTGGATATATTAATAAGACAAGAAATTCACTTTATCTTTATGATACAAAAACGCAATCTATTGAACATATTGTTGTTCCACAAATGGATGTTGAATCCTTTGATGTTTCAGATGATGGCACCAAGATTTTGTATACTGGGATTGCCTATGATCGTGTAAAATTAAAATGGTCTCAAATTTATGAATATGATCTTTTATCTAAACAAACTTCTATTCTTTATGGAAAAGATGATATGCAGATTCAAAAAGCCTATTATGAAGGTGAACGGATTGTTGTGATAGGAACTTTTGGTAAAGAATATGGTTGGATGGAAAACAATCA
>CANPGX010000129.1 GCA_947573745.1 uncultured Erysipelotrichaceae bacterium
GAAATCACATTTATGTTTGTTAGTGGCAATGTTGATTCTGACGATTCCAGAAATGACGTGGCACACGTTGCTTTATACGATCAAAATGATCATCATGTGTTTGATTTTAGGAATGGGGACTTTGTTGATTTCGCGTTATTATAGCATTTATATTTATAAAACGGATGCCAGAAGGGTTTTAGTAATCGGAACAGATCGTGTAGCTAGTGATCTAAGAAAGATCTATCAAGGGAATCGTTTTGCCAAAAGCAAGGTTGTCGGATATATCGATGTCAATGAATGCTCACAGTTACCTTATTTATCTCAATTAGTTGAGATAGAAGATGATCTACCGATTTATCGTTTTGATGATATTGATAAAGCCATTCGTGCTCTGGAAGTGAGCGATATTATTATTGATTTACCACAAGCCCATCAAAGGCATATGAATGTGATCGTTGATCAAATCAAAGGGAAAGTCAAAAGTGTTAAATTTGTACCCGCCACGAACACTTTAGTCACTTATAACACACGTATAGAAGAATGTGATGATATTTTATTGATTTCATCGGTGAATGCCAGTGAATCCATCTTTGGTCGTATCTTAAAGCGTGGGTTAGATATTTTAGCAGGCTTAGCAGGTTGCTTGTTGCTAGTGCCTTTATCGATGTTTGTTAAACATAAAAATAAGCAGAATGGTGATCAAGATCCTGTTTTCTTTACGCAAGAAAGAATAGGTAAAGATGGTAAGCCAATCTTAATTTATAAATATCGTTCAATGGTTCCGCATGCAGAAGAAATTTTAGAAGAATTAATGGAGAAGGATCCAAAGATCAAGGAAGAATATTTAATACATAAAAAATTAGCACATGATCCTCGAGTGACACCGGTAGGGGCTTTTTTAAGAAAGAGTTCTTTAGATGAGTTCCCACAGTTTATCAATGTCCTTAAAGGGGAAATGAGCCTGATTGGTCCAAGACCTTATCTTCCTAGGGAAAAAGGGGATATGGGAAATTACTATGATGAGATCATTAAGATGAAGCCAGGCATTACCGGAATGTGGCAAGCTAATGGTCGTAGTGACGTAGAGTTTGAGGATCGTTTGAAATTAGATGATTATTACTATCGCAACTGGTCTATTTGGTTGGATATGACGATTTTAATGAAAACAGTTAAAGCCGTATTATATGGAAAAGGAGCCCGTTAAAGAAATTAGGGACTTCTTTTTTTTCTCTCAATTAAAATTCTAAATTCATTTGAATAGTTCATCACTTTGTGCTAGTATAAAGTTTGCTATAAGGAGGGATAGTATGCCAAAAAAGAAAGTTAAGAAAAAAAATTGGATTCAAATCATCACTTCAGCAGAATGTGTTTCAGGACTACAAGCACTTTTATCGCTTGTTTTATTGTTTTTTATTTATAAATTAAATGTTTTACCGATTCATTTCTTTGGAATAGTAGCCTTAATATTGGCTCTATTTTGGGTGGGGCTTTTCCTCATGCAAAAGCCAGCTTCCAAAAAGAAGAAAAGTCATTTGCCTATGGCAGGAAAAGTCATCAGTTTATTGTTGAGTGTCGTATTGGCTTTAGGATGTGTTTACTTGATCAAAGGAAGCAATGTCTTAGGTATTATTTCTGGTTCAAAAGAAGAAATTTATACGACATCTGTGGTTGTCTTGCATAACCATGAGGCAGAAAGATTAAAGGATTTAGAAGGAAAAAATGTCGGTTATTTATCAAATTCTTCAACACAAGATACGCAAAATACGTTAACGGCCATTAAAGATAAGGAAAAGGTCAATATTAGTGCAGTGAGTTATCAAGATATCATGAGTTTATCAGAAGCTCTATATAGTGGTCATGTCGATGCGATTATTTTAGAAGATATCAATCGCCCTCAAGTTGAAATCTTTCATGATAATTTTGAGAATGAAACACGCATCATCTATCAATATGAAAGAACAGAAAAAGTAGATGTCATTGATTTAAATACGAATGTATTAAAAGATACATTTACCATTTTTGTATCTGGAATTGATACATATGGGGCTGTTTCAACCGTATCTCGTTCTGATGTCAATTTATTAGTTACTGTTAATCCAAAGACACATCAAGTTCTCATTACCAGTATTCCAAGAGATTATTATGTAAAATTAGCCCGTAATGGTCAATATGATAAGTTGACCCATGCAGGGATTTATGGTGTTTCTGAAAGTATCAATACACTAGCTAATTTATTTGATATTGATATTGATTTCTATGCCAGAGTGAACTTTACTGGATTAATCAATATTGTGGATGCTTTAGGTGGGGTGAATGTCAATTCTCCTTATGCTTTTACAACACGTCATGGAAAGTATCCAATCGTGAAAGGAGATAATTATCTCGATGGTGAAAAAGCCTTGGGGTTTGTCCGTGAGCGTTATGCCTTACCAAATGGAGATTATGATCGTGGGCAGAACCAACAACGTCTATTAACAGCGATGATGAAAAAGATGTTGTCACCAACAATTATTACAAACTATAGTTCCATTATGGACGCCATTGGTGGCAGCTTTGAAACAAGTATGGATAGTTCCGATATTACTTCATTGATCCAAAATCAATTGAGTTCTAATCCTAACTGGCAATTTATGTCGTATCAGGTGAAAGGAACAGGAGGGTCAGATGTCACTTACTCTATGCCTGGCTATCACGTGTATGTCACTTATCCTAACTATGATACGGTACAAGAAGTGACCAATATGATTCAAGCGATGGAAGAGGGACAAGTTGTTTCTTTACCACAATAAAACAAATGTAGGTGCCCGAAGTGCCTAGATTTTATTTTAAAGAATTGAGGGATAATGAGAAATGGAACATTATTATAAAATTGGACAATTTGCAAAGATGATGAATGTATCCATCCGCACAATTCGTTACTATGACCAAATTGGATTATTAAAACCTTCCAAAACGATGAGTAATGGTTATCGTTTGTATGATCAAAAAGATATTCTTAAACTTCAAAAAATCTTATCTCTAAAATATATGGGTTTTTCGTTAGAAGATATTTTTTCAATGACAGTCAATGAGGATATCCCTTTAAAAAAATCATTATCGATGCAACAAAGAATGATTCAGCATAAGATACAAAACCTGGAACATATTAAAAACTCATTAGAAAAGGTACAAAATTATTTAGAAATGAATCAAACGATCGATTGGTCAGAGATGTTTAAGCAGGTAGAACTAACGACTAAAGAAGGAGAACTGATCAATCAATATCGAAATTCTAATAATATTGATATTCGTATTGGATTACATGAAAGATACTCTACGAATCCATGCCGATGGTTTAAATGGTTGTTTTCCCAATATCATTTAAAAGAAGGCATGCGTGTTTTAGAAATTGGCTGTGGAAATGGTGAGCTATGGGCCAAAAATAAAGATCAGATGCCTGGGATGGATTTAATATTATCTGATATTTCAATTAATATGGTTGAAAATACGCAAGAAAATCTTAAAGATTTCAATCATCTTCAATTTGATTGTTTTGATGCGCAAAAAATTCCTTATGACGATCAGTCCTTTGATATCGTTATTGCGAATCATGTTCTATTTTATGTTGAAAATATACAAGCAGTATTAAAAGAGGTTAAACGTGTTTTAAAGAATGAGGGTATTTTTTATTGTAGTACGTATAGTGGGAAACATATGAAAGAAATAACGGACCTGGTGCAAGATTATCATCCTAAGATCAATTTGTCAGAGAATCAACTTTATGAAGTTTTTGGTCTGCATAATGGATATGAAATCCTTCATTCATTTTTTGCTCAAATAGAGCTAAAAAAACATGAAGATGCTCTTTTTGTTGATAGAATAGATGATTTAATTGGCTATATTCTTTCATGCAAAGGGAATCAAAATAGCTATATTCTTAGTGATTTCAATCGTTTTCATGATTATGTTGATAAACGTGTAGGAAAGGGAATAAAGATCACCAAAGATGCAGGGATCTTTATTTGTCAAAAATAGGGATTGACCCTTACGTTACGTTATAGTTTATGCTATGATATATGAAATGGAGGTCTTAAGATGAAAGGAATCGTTTTAGCAGGTGGTAGTGGAACACGTTTATATCCCCTGACACAAGTGACAAGTAAACAATTATTACCTATTTATGATAAACCCATGATTTATTATCCATTAAGTATTTTAATGCATGCTGGGATTCAAGAAATTTTAATTATTTCGACACCTGAAGATACACCACGATTTGAAGAACTTTTAGGAGATGGACATCAATTCGGTATTTCCCTTCAGTATAAAGTACAACCCTCTCC
>CANPGX010000130.1 GCA_947573745.1 uncultured Erysipelotrichaceae bacterium
GTTGGTGATAATGTTCAAAGATTATATCATATGCTTGACCTTGCTTTTCAAAAAGGTGCTGATTGCGTGATTACGACAGGGGGATTAGGACCGACAGAAGATGATCTTACTAAAGCGATATCTGCCAAGTATCTTGGATTAGACATGGTTTATATGGAAGAAGAAGCGCAAAAAATTTATGATAAATGTTGCTTTTTAAACCCATCAAAAACCATCAGTCCTTCTAATTTTCAGCAAGCTTATTTTCCTAAAGAAAGTTGGATTATTGAAAATCGTATCGGTACGGCTAATGGATGTATCATGGAAAAAAATCAGAAAATGATCATTAATTTACCAGGTCCACCTAAAGAACTTCAATGGTGTTTAGAACACGTGGTTGAGCCTTATTTAGAAAAATATCGACAAGCTCATTTATATACACTGAATATTGATACGATGGGCATCGGTGAAAGTGCTATGGCAGATTTACTTCAGGATCTGATTGGCCAACAAAAGGATATCAGTATCGCTATTTATGCTCACGAGGATCATAATCGTATCAGATTAGGATGTCAAAGTATGTATGAAAAAGATGCCCTGATGCAAATGCGACCCTTAAAACAGGAAATAGAACATCGTTTAGCTTCCTATATCATCGATTATGAGCATATTTACAAAATGGTTTTTCAACGATTAAGTCCTTTAAAAGTTTATTATCTTTCTTCATTTGAAATGGATGCATCCTTTTTTGATCAACCTGGTTTAAGAAATAAAATTTTAGGAATTGAACATGTAGAGAATAAGCAAGAGATGATAGCAGAATGTTATCTTGCCTTTGATGTCAATCATCAAACTTTGGGGGATATCGTAGAAATAGATTATCATGATCATAAACAAGATCATCATCTTAGCGTTCCTTTACTCTATGATGCTTCTTTATCTTTGAAAAAGTTAGAAGGTAAATTGGTGATGATGTTGTATCATATTCTTTGCGATAGTGAGGGATAAAGATGAAAAAAGTGCTTTATTTTATAGGAGGTATTCTGTCTTTCGTGTTTCTTTATCCCTATATTTTCTTTAAGAAGGCCAAGATGTATCAGGATGAAAAACATTATGATGTAGCTATTGTTTTAGGACATCCTAGTTTAAAAAATGGTCAGCCATCTTTGATTATGTTGAGTCGTGTAGAAAAGGCTGTTCAATTATGGAAAAGACGTCAAGTGGATTACTTGATCATGAGTGGAGCAGCTGTACACAATGATATCGTTGAAGCTATCATGATGAAAGAGATAGCTCTGGCTTTAGGAGTTCAAGAAGAAGCCATTATTTTAGAAACACAAGCAAGAAATACGTATCAAAATATGATGTATAGTCAAGCTATCTTAAATGATCGTTCATTTCATCAATGTTTGATTGTCACTAGTCGATGGCATTTAAAAAGAGCTCAGTTTTTTGTTAATAAGTTTAAGATCAAGGGGAAAATGGTAGCCAGTAAGACACCTGATTATCCTAAACTATATCTTCTTTGTATTTATTTTTATGAGTCTATATGTATGATGAAATGTCATTATTATGAAATGAAAAGTATTTTAAAAAAAAGAGGCTTTTTAAAGTGAATCTTAAGAAAAAGATTCATTTTTTTAGCCTCTTTTAAACGTTATTTCTATGTGAAGTAGACATATTCATCCGTTAATGCATCGCAAATAGAGAGTTGTTGAACATGAAGAATAGGCATATCTTGTTGCATATCATCATCATAGGTTAAATAAATCTTACCTTCTACTTTGATCCATTCTTCTGGAATGATTTGTTGTGCAAGTTCACTAAGACATACCAGACCTACAAGAGATGTATCTTGTTCACAACAAACCATAGCTGTTCGTCCTAAAATAAATCCGTTTGGAATTTTTTTATCTAGTCCGATCATTTTACCTTTGATGGTGATCGTTTTTCCTTCATATAGATGTGGACGTTCTAAAATATCCATACAAAATACACCATAATCATGGTCTAAAATAGTTAAGTGATCAAGAGATAAATCATAAGGCACTTCTTCAGGACGATTATCTAAAAGTCCGTTTTCTAATTCATAAATGATTTGTGCTCTAGGATTGATCGCTTTAATATTGTTTCTGAAAAAGGATTTTTTCATATCTTCTTGATAACGATTAAAAATAATAAGATCACTATAAACCACATGCTCGTATACAAGCGAACGCATATTATTGATATATGAAGCAAAAGTAGGTGCTTGAATTGTGGTGACTACTTGAACCAATTGCCATGAAGAGGGTAGAGGCATATTGACAAGTTGAGAGACTGGCCACATGCCATTGTATTCGATCATGACACGTTCAGGTTGATACGTTTTTTGGATCGATTCTAGATAATGGGTAGAAAGAGAAGAGATATCATTTAAATGCACCAAAACTGTATTCCAATTTTCTTGAAGATTTTTTTCATCATAATCTGTAAATCCATCTTCAAAAATTAAAAGAACCGTTTTTTCTCCTTCGTTGAATTGTTTTTGTGTTAAGGTATCTTGAATAAAAGTTGTTTTACCGCTTTCTAAGAAGCCAGTAAATAAATAGACGAGAACTTCTTTCATATATCATCCTACTTAAATAAATGGTCTATCTTTTCTTCATCAAGATGAGATCCAATCACTACGATGCGTCCTGTATAATCTGGTTTTCCATGACGAATTTCATATTCTCCAGGAATCATATCAAAATAAAGCCAGTCTTCTTGTGTAGAAGGTACAATACCTTTAGCACGTAGAATGATTCCCATATCATTTTGCTTAGATAATTGTTCAAGTATTTTAGCTAGGGTATCTTCATCATAAGTTTTAGGGGATTCTTTTGCCCAACTTGTAAAGACTTCGTCAGCATGATGATGTTCATGATGATGACCATGGTGACAGCATCCATCTTCATGATCGTGTTCATGATGGCAACATTCACCTTCATGGTGGTGTTCATGATGACAACATCCATCTTCGTGATGATGATCATGATGGTGGCATTCACCTTCATGGTGATGTTCGTGATGACAACATCCATCTTCATGATGGTGATCATGATGGCAGCATTCTCCTTCATGATGATCGTGATGATCATCTAGCCATTGAATTTCAATATCTTTTGCATGATTCATAAGATCTAAAATCGTATCTGCTTTCAATTGATCCCATGGTGTTGTAAGAATAGGCGATGCAGGATTAAGTGAGCGTAATTGATCACAACAAGCTAATAATTGAGATTCATCTAAAGCTTGTGTATGACTTAGTACAATAGCAGAAGCATATTGAATTTGATTGTTGAAAAATTCACCAAAGTTTTTCATATATACAGAACATTTTTTAGCATCGACAACAGTCATGGCACTATGAAGATGCGCTTCAGGGACTCTGTTAATAGCGTTGATCACATCAGATAATTTACCCACTCCACTAGGCTCGATGATGATACGATCAGGATGGTATTGTTCTAGCACCATTCTTAAAGATGTTTCGAAATCTCCCACCAAAGAACAACAGATACAGCCTGAGTTCATTTCCTTAATTTCGATGCCAGATTCTTCTAAGAAATGGCGGTCGATGCCAATTTCACCAAATTCATTTTCAATGAGAATGACTTTTTCATGTTTTAAAGCTTCATCAAGCAACTTTTTAATCAGTGTTGTTTTACCAGCACCTAGAAATACAGAAATAATATCAATATTTGTATTCATATATGTATTCTCCTTTCTTTATAACATTCTTATGGTAGTCTATTTTGATAAAAATATCAAGTTTAAGGCATTTTTAAATCCTTTGCTTTTTATTGAAATGATGCCTATTTAATGGTATTATAGTGAAGAATTTAAGGAGTTGAAAAGATGACCTATTGGATTAAAACAGCTTTAAAATTATTACTTATTTGTGAAGTGATCGTGTTGAGCGCCACCTATTTTTTGATGTCGAAAACAACTTTAGTATTGTTTGTGGTTTTGATGTTTGTTGGGGCTTCTGTGATATATATGGTGTATAAGCAATATCAAAATACGCGTAATCTTATTCAATATTATCGGTTTCAACATGTTAAAGATGATCTTTATTATGCCGAATTTGCCGATTTAAAGAGTGAGAATAAAACTTTAACTGGAGCATTGGTTTTAAGTCAACGTGGGATAACGTTCTTATATGATGAACATGCTGAAGAAAAAGAATTATTTTTTCCTTATGATCAAGTAACCTATCAGCTAGATAAAAATTTATCTCTGGATGATGAGCAACATCATTATGTGATCCGTATCATTGATCAAGAAAAAGCCAAAGAAGC
>CANPGX010000131.1 GCA_947573745.1 uncultured Erysipelotrichaceae bacterium
GTATACCCAATGATTTTGATGCTGAGGAAAAGAGTGCTCCCTGTTTAGGTATTTTAGAAGATGAGGATGTTTCCTTGGTATTAAAAGAAGCAGATAAAGAAAGGCATTTTTATAAGGGAATTAATCTGTCTGGTATTAGTGAAAAAGAAGTGCATTATGTACGCTTTTTAATTGAGTATGAATTGGAAAATCATGAGAGTAGAATGGAGTATTTGCAGATAGATGATGAGACTAGATAAATTATTATGCCATAGTGGTTTAGGAACACGGACAGAAGTTAAAAAAATCATTCAACAAAAGCGTATTTATGTGGATGGTCAAATAGTTAAAAAAGGCGATATCAAAGTGGATGAAAATCTATCAGTCATTGAAGTGGATGGGCAAAGGATTCAATATCAGCCTTATCTTTATATGATGCTCAATAAACCAGCTGGTTATATCAGTGCGACGGAAGATCATGATGGAAAGACAGTATTGAGTTTGTTACCAGAATATGATTATGCTTCTTTGTTTCCAGTAGGAAGATTAGATAAAGATACCGAAGGTTTATTACTATTAACCAATGATGGTGTGTTAGCACATCGTCTATTATCGCCTAAACATCATCATGGTCGACGTTATTATGCTAAAATTGAAGGTGTTGTTACTGTAGAGGATGTTTTAGCTTTTCAACAAGGTGTGATCTTAGATGATGGCTATCGTTGTTTAGAAGCGCATCTTGATATTTTAAATGTTGATGAAAAGCAAAGTGATATTGAAGTAGAAGTCTATGAAGGTAAATTTCATCAAGTAAAACGGATGTTTGAAGCACGCCATAAAAAGGTCATCTATCTCAAGCGTATTCAAATGCATCATCTATGTTTGGATCCTGATTTACCTCTAGGAAAATATCGCTTTCTGACGAAAGAAGAAATTGACGAATTAAAACAATAATGGGATAATACAGATAGTGATATTATAGGAGGAATATATGCGTTTAAGAAATAATCCAAAAGCAGATGAAATATTAAGTCAATATCCACATCTTGTTATCCAAAAAGAAACGTTAAAAGATCTTCCAGTCAATCAATTATTTAAAGAAAAGCCTTTAGAGATTGAAATTGGTATGGGAAAAGGTGATTTTATTCTTGAAATGGCAAAACGCCATCCAGAAACGTTTTTTGTAGGTATTGAAAAATATAAAAGTGTTATTGTTGTGGCATGTAAACACGATGGGGTTTATGGTATAGTATATGTGTTCTTGTGGTGGCATGTAAAAAAATAGCTTTGCAGACATTGGGCAATCTGTTTTTATTACAAGAAGATGCTGTCAATTTGTTAGATATTTTTGAAACTCATAGTATTCATAAAATATATTTGAATTTTAGTGATCCTTGGCCAAAGAAGAAGCATGAAAAGCGTCGTTTGACACATGCTCATTTTTTAGATATTTATCGTCAGTTATTGGAAAAAGAAGGTTATTTAGAGTTTAAGACAGATAATCGTTCTTTATTTGAATATACGCTTAAATCCATGAATCAATATGGAATGATTTTTGAAGAGATATCCTTGGATTTACATCATAGTGATATGGCTGCAGAGAATATCATGAGTGAATATGAAAAAAAGTTTTCTAGTCAAGGACCTATCTATCGATTAAAAGCAAAATTTAAAGAGGAGGCATAGAAATGGATCGATTAATTGAAATCAAAACATTAGAAGATTATGAAAAGGCTATTTTAAAAAGAAGTATTTTAATGTTTACGGCTGATTGGTGCCCAGATTGTGTCTTTATTAAACCTTATATGACTTCTATTGTTGAAAATCATCCAGATTTTACATTTTATGTTGTAAATCGTGATGACATGTTAGATTTATGTAAAGATTTAAAAATCTTAGGTATTCCATCTTTTGTAGCATATGAACAAGGTGAAGAAATAGGTCGTTTTGTCAGTAAATTTAGAAAAACTAAAGAAGAAGTAGAAGCTTTTATAAGCACATTGAAATAGGTGAGAATAATGAAAATAAGTGCATTTTATAATTTGGAATATATTGGAGATATTTTGATGATTCGTATGGAAGATGAGCCTGTTGATTATTGGAGTAAAAAGGATGATTTATGTGTACTTTATAATGCGTCTGATCAAATTTTGGGTTATAATGTATTTCAAGCTTCCCATTATTTTTCTCATTTGACAACGGGATTAGTTTCACTTGAAGCCCCTTTTGAAGAAGAATTAAATTCTTTATTAGAACGTCATGACATGGAAAAGATAACCGTGGATAAAGCGATAGATTTTAAAGTAGGAAAAGTTTTAAGTGTTGCAGATCATCCAGACTCTCATCACCTTCATGTGTGTCAAGTAGATATTGTTGATGAGGTATTATCTATCGTTTGTGGTGCAAACAATGTTGAACCTGGTATTCTGGTGGTTGTAGCACAGATAGGTTGTGTGATGCCAGATGGACAAGAAATTAAACCATCTTCTTTGCGAGGAATTGATTCACAAGGAATGATTTGTTCAAGTCGGGAATTAAACTTAAAAAGAAATATTTTACCTAAAGGGAATATTCTTATTTTAGATTCACATCAATATCATGTAGGTGATGTTTTTGATATCATTGAGGAGGGAAAATAATGGCTTTATTTCAATTTTTTAAAAAAGAAAAAGTAAAAGAGGAGCCTGTATCTACGGTAGATCCTGTTATTGAACAAAGAAGAAAAGAAAAGTTTAGCACACCTTTAATCTATAATGATGAAGATAAAACATCAGAAAAGGTATCAAAATCAGAGACTAAAGTGTCTCTTAAGAATATTGCTTCTAAAACGAAGCCAGTAGATAATTATGTCATGAGTGAAGTGATTTCACCAATATCTGGCCGTTCAAAAAAACATGTTGCACCTATAGAAGCAACGACGATTACACCTAAAAAGAAGGTGAAGAAAAGTAAAACAGAAGATGTTGTTTCTGTCATTAGTCCTTTTTATGGTGTATCACGTCAAGAGAAAGATGTAGAGGAAGAGACACCTGTTGTTTTAGAAAAAAAGGAGAAAGAAAAACGTTCAGAGGAACCTGGGACAGTCACTGAAAATCTCCGTAATCTTGCAACTATCATGAAAGAAGAAGGCGATAAATTAAATATTATTGAAGCGAGAACGGGTGAGTTTCAATTAGATTTAAAGAGCTCTCGTGATCAAGAACCTTCATTAATTGATGAAATAGATGATTCAATGACCTTAGATGAATTGATGAATTTATATGAGAAAAAATTTAAGGATTAACCATGAATATTGGTGTTGATTTAGTAAGAATTTCACGTTTTGAAAAGAAAAATAGGCATTTTATACAGCGTTTATTAACACCGAATGAATATAAGGAATATCAATGTAAAGAAAATGAACGTCTAAAATGCATTTATCTTGCCAGCCGTTTTGCCTGTAAAGAGGCATATTTAAAAGCACATGGAAAAGGGTTATTTGAGATTCCTTTTCAAAAGATAGAGATTTTAAATGATTCCCATGGAAAGCCTTACTTTAATGATCAAAATGCTTATGTTTCCATAAGTCACGAAGATGATTATGTCATTGCTTTTGTTGTATGTATATAAGTATCTTTTGGATAAGATACTTTTTTTATTTTCATTTGATATGGTGATTTGCTCTGTGAAATTTTCATTTTCACCGGTGAAAATAAGAATTTGAGTGGTAAAAATGACAATTTTACCCATAAAAATGGTATTTCTCACTTTTGTTTTATGTTTGATAACTTGGTATAGTGTAGAAAAAGGAGGAAAAATGTAAAATGATTAATGAAGTAATTTTAGTGGGAAAATTGTTGAAAGTACCGGAGGTGATTGAGACTTCGTCAGGGGCAAAAGTAGCCAATATTATTTTAGAAATTAAGAAGAATTTCAAAAATGGGTATGGTGTTTATGAGTCCGACTATGTTTCTTGTGTTTTATGGAGGGGGATTGCAGAAAGTTTAATGGATTGCTGCCAGCAAGGTTCGATGCTGGGTATTAAAGGGAGATTGCAGTCGAGAACCTATGAAACAAGTGATAAACAACGGATTTCAACAATGGAAGTTGTGGCTGAAAAAGTTATTTATATGGATAAATATTTTATTTCTAAGGAGAGTTAAAAAACTCCTTTTTTTGTATGCAAAGAAAATGTAAATGAAAGGCGGTTTAGGAAAAATAATAGCAAGATATTTAATTTTTATAAAAAGAGCACATCAATTCTTCAACATTTCTTATAAAAAGTGCGTTATTTAGTAGTCAAAAGAAA
>CANPGX010000132.1 GCA_947573745.1 uncultured Erysipelotrichaceae bacterium
TTAACTTTTGATAAAGAAACGTTCCAATCACTGCAATTAAATAACGGATATAATCTTGGAACACGTTATTATATCAACGGAGAAGAATTAGTTCTTTCAGAGCAAGAACAAATTCCTGGGGCTGTTAAATTGAATCTTACTTTAAAGAAGGAAGGATAGCATGAATTTACCTAATAAATTAACTTTATTTAGAATGCTCCTTGTTCCATTGATGGTGGTGTTTTATCTGTTCCCCTACTCATGGTTTCAGATAGAGCCTATCGTTTTTCATTTAGGGACAGTTGAATTTTCTTTGATGAAGCTTCTTGTTTTATGTGTGTTTGTGATTGCTTCATTAACAGATTATTTTGATGGACAGATTGCCAGAGGAGAAGGTATTGTCACTACTTTTGGAAAATTTATGGATCCTATTGCAGATAAGCTGTTAGTGAATACAATGATTATTTTATTGGCCAGCGATGGTTCGATTCCTATTTTGGCAACGATCTTGATGATTTCCAGAGATACTTTTGTGGATGGTATTCGTTTAGTTGCTTTAGCTAATCAAGAAGTGATTGCTGCAGGAAAACTTGGAAAATTGAAAACAGTCTTACAAATGACGGCTATTATTATGGTATTGTTGGATAATTTTCCTTTTTCATACATTCATTTACCTATTGATCAATGTTTGATTTGGCTGGCAACATTGGTTTCAGTTATTTCAGGAATTGATTATTTCATGCATTCTAAGCATTTGATCTTGGAGAGTATTTAAATGGAAGAGATTGTGGCATTATTAATCAAATATCATTTAAGTATAGCCAGTTGTGAAAGCTTTACAGTGGGGCAATTCGCTTGTGAGATTGGTGCGGTCCCTGGTGTTTCAAAAGTATATCGGGGATCACTGGTATCTTATCAGACCATGATAAAAAAACAGGTTTTAAAAGTAGATGAGACTTTGATCGAACGTTACGGTGTCGTCAGTCAAGAAGTGGCTTTAGAGATGTGCCAAAAAGGAAGCCTTTTATTTGAGAGTGATATCTGTCTTTCTTTTACAGGAAATGCTGGACCTTCCGCTATGGAAGGAAAGCCGGTAGGAGAAGTCTATATAGGATTAAAATATTTAGATCAAGCAGAGGTGTACAGTTGCCATTTCCATGGCTCTAGAGAAGAAATTCGGTATCAGGCAGTAGCTTATGCCAAAGAAAGATTATTAGAAAAATTAAAGTTAAGAAACAATGTATAGTGTATAGATAAATGGAGGAAGCAATATGGCAGCAGAAAAAACAAAGAAGGTTGAGAAAAAAGAAGGAGAGCAACGAGATGTTGCTTTAGAAGATGCTTTAAAGAAAATAGAAAAACAATTTGGTAAAGGTTCTATCATGAAATTAGGCGAAAGAGCTTCTGTCAATGTAGACGTGATTCCAACAGGGAGCTTGACTTTAGATATGGCTTTAGGTATCGGTGGATATCCTAAAGGAAGAGTCATTGAAATCTATGGCCCAGAGTCGAGTGGTAAAACAACATTGACTTTACACGCTATTGCAGAATGTCAGAAAAAAGGAGGCCGTTGTGCTTTTATTGATGCAGAACACGCTATTGATCCGGTTTATGCGAGTGCTTTAGGCGTTAATACGGATGAACTCATCTTATCGCAACCTGATAGTGGTGAACAAGCCTTACAAATTGTCGATACGTTAGTACAATCTGGTGCCATTGACTTGATTGTGGTAGATTCAGTAGCTGCTTTGGTTCCACAGGTTGAATTAGATGGCGAAATGGGTGACTCACAGATGGGATTACAAGCACGTCTTATGAGCAAAGGATTGAGAAAGATTTCTGGTAGTATGAGTAAAACAGATTGTACAGTGATCTTTATTAATCAATTAAGAGAAAAAATAGGTGTTGTTTATGGTAATCCCGAAACAACAACAGGTGGTCGTGCTTTGAAGTTCTATGCATCGGTCCGTATCGATATTCGTCGTGGGGAACAAATTAAAGACGGTTCAGAAATTCTGGGTAATAAAGTCAATATTAAAGTGGTTAAAAATAAAGTGGCACCACCCTTTAAGTCAACGACAGTAGATGTGATTTATGGTAAAGGAATTTCTAAAGATGGTGAAATTCTTGATCTTGCAGTCGATTTTGATCTTATTGAAAAAAGTGGCTCTTGGTATGCTTATCAAGGGGAAAAAATTGGTCAAGGTAGAGATAACGCCAAAAATTATATTGTGACTCATCCTGAAATCATGGATGAATTAACACACGCTATTCGAGAGAAATTGTCTCAATCATAGAATGTTCATTTGATAACATGAATAGATAGGTTATGAAGGTCATAGGCAGATTATCAATGATATAGAAGGTATTTTTATGGATAAAATACCTTTTTTTGTTGGGAAATGATATTGCTTAAAACAGGATTTTATTATAAAATAATAAAGTACGTGATGAATAAATGATCGTATGATAGAAAGAATAGGAGAATGAGGATGTTAGTATTGACAGGTATGAATTATGTTGAGCTCATCGTTCCCTGTGTTCTAGGTGTATTTGTTGGTGCATTAATCATGCATTTATTCTATACTTATAGAGTATCTAAAGCAAATCTCAGTGCTGCAAAGATTATTGAAGATGCCAATACAAAAGCAGATAATATAGTTAAAGAATCTATTTTGGATGCTAAAACACAAGCTTATGAAATTAAATTAGAAGCAGAAAAAGAAGCTAAAGAAAAGCGGCGTGAAGTAACGGAATTCGAAAACAAATTATTGCAACGCGAACAAAGCATTGATCGTAGGAGCATTGCTTTGCAAGGAAAAGAAGATTCCCTTGAAGAAAAATTATTACGCGTAAAGGAGAAACAAATAGAACTCGGGAATTTAGAAGCCCAATTACAAGAAAAAATTGATTCTAAAATCACAGAACTAGAAAAAATTGCAGCTATGTCTGCAAATGAAGCAAAAGAAGAGCTTTTTAAACTTGTTGAACAAAAAATGACAAATGAAATCACAGCTTATATTAAGGAACAAGAAGAAGAAGCGAAGTCGAAAGCATCAATGCTTTCTCGGGATATTATAGCAACGGCTATCAATCGTTATGCACAAGAAGAAACGATTGAGCGTACCGTTTCTGTTGTATCACTACCAAGTGAAGAAATGAAAGGACGTATCATCGGTCGTGAAGGTAGAAACATCAAAGCGATTGAACAATTTACCGGTGCAGATATCATCATCGATGATACACCAGAAGCCATTACCATTGTATGCTTTGACCCTATCAGAAGAGAAGTAGCACGTCTATCTTTGGAAACGTTGATTCGTGATGGACGTATTCAACCAGCAAGAATTGAAGAAGTAGTTGAAAAAACACGTCAAGAATTAAATGAGACGATTCGTAAGGCCGGTGAAGACGCTATTTTCCAATTAGGATTATCAAAAATGGATAAAGAACTTGTCATGATGGTCGGTAAACTGAAATATCGTACAAGTTATGGACAAAATGGTCTTCAACATTCATTAGAGGTAGCCCATTTAGCAGGCATCATGGCTGCTGAGTTAGGCTTAAATCAACAGTTAGCTAAACGTGCTGGTTTATTACATGATATTGGTAAATCGATTGATTATGAGATTGAAGGAAGCCATGTAGAAATTGGTGCTAAGTATGCCAAAAAGCATGGAGAACATCCTATCGTCATCAATGCGATAGAATCGCATCATGGAGATAAAGAACCAACGAGTGTCATCTCAGTATTAGTGGCTGCGGCTGATACATTAAGTGCTGCACGTCCTGGAAGCCGTTCTGAGACGATTCAAAATTATATTCAGCGTCTTGAAAAACTTGAAGAAATTGGTAAATCTTTTGAAGGTGTGGATCGTGTTTTTGCGGTTCAAGCAGGTAGAGAGATTCGTGTTATGGTAAAACCAGATAAAATGGATGATTTATCATGCCATCGTATTGCTAGAGAAATCAAGGAAAAGATTGAAACTGAATTAACTTATCCTGGACAAATCAAGATTACAGTGATTCGTGAATTACGTGCGAATGAACTAGCAAAATAAAATAGGACATCGTCCTATTTTTTTGTAGGGAGGATATATGAAAATATTATTTTTAGGAGATATTTTTGGTGCGATAGGACGTGAGATGGTCTATGATTATTTACCTCGTATCAAACAGAAATATCATATTGATTTTATCGTTGGTAATTGTGAGAATGTGACACATGGCAAGGGACTCAATAAACGTCATTACCA
>CANPGX010000133.1 GCA_947573745.1 uncultured Erysipelotrichaceae bacterium
ATCAATATCCTGACAAGTAATATGCTTAAATTCATCGACTATATCAAAAGCATGAATACCTTCAAAATAATAACGACTAAACAAATTGGCAATCGTTTCTGGCGAATTAAAAGATTCAATCAATGAACCAATATTACGTTTTAAGATACGCTGAAAATCTTGCTCATCTATTTTTTGTTGATGAATGTGTTGATAAAAATCTTTAACGGCACCAATAAAACCCTCTACGCTTTCTGTATCACAACCTAATTGAATAAAGGCATAATCACGTTCTTGAGTAAAGGAATAACCAAAACTATCATTGATCAATCCTTTTTTCAACCATTGATGATAAAGAGAACTACTTTTTGAAAAGAACATTTCTAAAAAGATATTCATGGCAAGTTCTCGTTTAAGCTTTTCCTTAGGATCTTCTAAAATCGTATTGATTTTAGTCGCCAACATCACTTTAGGTAGAGTCACATCCATAGTAAGAACCTCTTCTTTTTTCTTGATATCTTGAGGTTCCTTATTGAAGGATCTTTTAATCATCGCTGCAGGAGCAAACGTCTTTTGATTTTGATTACGACGAATAACATCCATTAAATGGGATGCTTCAAAGTTTCCTACAACAAAAAGCATCATATTACTAGGATGATAAAAAGTTTCATAAACTGTCTGAAGCATGTCTTTGGTCGTCGCTTGCACAGATTCTACAGAACCAGCAATATCAATAGCTACTGGATGATTTTGATATAAATTTTGAATAGAACCAAAATAACATCGCCAATCCGGATCATCCTCATACATTCTGATTTCTTGACAAATAATCCCTTTTTCTTTATCTACAGAAGCATCATCTATATGAAGCGTCTGGACAAAATCAAGCAATAATTCACAGCATTCATCAACATGTGATGTCGTATTGAAAAGATAGGCAGTACGACTACTCGATGTAAAGGCATTCGTACTCGCTCCCAGTTTAGCAAAAGCATTCATAGCATCTTCACCGTGTTCCATCTCAAACATTTTGTGTTCTAAGAAATGAGCTACACCATCCTGTGCTCTATAAACCTCTTCTTGATTTAATGGAACAAACTGTGTATCTACTGAACCAAAACGTGTAGAAAATAAACCATACGTTTTATAAAAATCTTTTTTTTCTAATAAATAGACCTGTAATCCATTTTCTAACTTTTCATGAAACAAGGTTTCTTTTAAAGTAGGATAATAAAGTTTTTCCATGATTTACGCTTCTCCTTTCAGTAAATAGATCATTTCTAAACGAATCTCTCGGGCAGCAGCGATCAGTTCATCCTTTGTAACATTCATAATATGATTGATATAATCTTCTGTGCTTTCTTCTTTATGAGATATATCCCTATTATAAGATAAAGCAATCATATTCAATGCACTATCATTAGATTTAACGATAGCATCCTTAAGAAGAATTTTCGTCATCATTATTTCTTCATCCGTAATATTTCCTTGTTGAAGATCTGCAATCTGCTCTTGAATAAGCGCCTTTGTTTTTTCATAATTTTTAGATTCAATTCCTGAAGTAATCGCTAAAATACCATTAAAAGCATCATAACTTGAAGAAATATAATAGCAAAGACTATGTTTTTCACGTACTACACTAAATAAGCGTGAATGTGAAAAACCACCTAAGATACCATTTAATACCGTCATCGCATAATGTGTTGGCGTATTAAAAGTCGTTTGAATCACATAACCCATATTTAATTTAGCTTGTGCAATACTCTGAGTTTCAATGATTTCCTCTACTTCTTTTCTAGAAGAAGTAAATTGCACAGCTGAAGCTTCCACACAAGGTGATTTTTCAAAAGATAAATATTGCCCAATCATGTCAATCATCGCCTGATCAACATCTCCCACGACATAAACATCTTTTTCATCTTCAGCCAGGCATTTCAAATAATAATCATATAATTGTTTTGCTGTAATCGCATCAATTTCATCTTCATAACCAGTCGAGGAAATACCTAAATATTGTCCTTCACCCATATTCCGTAATAAACGATCAAATGAATAACTGTACTTATCATCCTTTAAGGACTGCATTCTTGCATGAAGTTCTTTTTTCTTGATATTTAAAGCTTCTTCATCAAAAATACCATTCACTAAATGTGGATCTAAAAGGATATCTCTCAACAATAATACTTGTTTTTCAAAAAGATTTTCTTTAATAGGCAAGTATTCTTGATGAATACATGTACAAAATAATTGCATCACATGAGCTTTTCCTTTAGTCACAATATTACTTGAAAAATGCGCTCCATAAAGTTCATCTAAATAAGAGGATAGAGCCTGATTACTTGGCAATTGTCGTGTACCGGCACTCATCATAAAAGTGAGTAGTGTTCGCATGGTTGCATTTTCTTTTGTAAGTTCATTTTTTAATTTTAAAGAAAGCGTCATTGTCTTAAATTTCTTTGTGGGAATAACATGTAATGTATATCCCTTCATACGATAAGTCTTCTGCATTCTTTTACCTCCTTAAACTGTCTCTATTATTATACACAATTTCTTTTATAAATGATAAAAAAAGCTAGAGTTTTTCTCTAGCCATTTCTAACGTTTTCCTTTATCGTAAGGTTCACCACTGGCTAGTGGTGCCGCAGAGTTCTTTGACGTAAATGCTAAAATAATTAATGTGAGTACATAAGGGAATAATTTATAAATAACATTTGGGATTCCCAAATTAACAAAGAATGGTATACCAGAATAAGCAAAAGAAATAGTTTTCATTAACCCAAACATAAAGGCTGCACCTAAGATTTTCCAAGGATGCCATTGTCCAAAAATAAGAACTGCTAAAGCTAAGAAACCATAACCTGCTACATCACCACTAAATTCTGTACTAATAGGAAGAATAAAAACTAATCCACCCATACCTGCAAGAACACCAGAAAGAAAAACACCCATATAACGAATTTTATAAACATTAATTCCAGCAGCATCAGCTGCATGTGGATTTTCTCCGCAAGATCTTAATCGAAGGCCAAACTTTGTTTTATATAAAACAAACCATGTCACCACTAAGATGAGGATACCAATATATGTCGTTAAATAAGCTTTTGTAAAGAATAAATCACCAATAACTGGAATTTTTGACAATAATGGTACTTTTGGAATAATGAATTGATTAGCAAAACCAATCCCCTTATTTCCTAAAATCATACGTGCAACATAAACAGCAAATGCTGGAGCAAAAATATTTAAGGCTGTCCCACTAATCGTTTGATCTGCTTTTAAATGAATGGCCGCTACAGCATGCAGTAACGAGAATAGACCACCAACAAGTCCTGCAATCAATAACGCTACCAACAATAAACTTTGTCCAGATAAAATTTGATGAGCTTGTGCGTAGTGAATAAAGAAAACACTCGAAAAAGCACCTATGATCATAATACCATCTAAAGCAATATTCACAACACCACTACGTTCACTATAAAGACCGCCTAAAGCCACGATCAAAAGAGGTATTGAGAACACCATCATCTGTTGTACTAAATAATTAAGTGTATCCATTTATTCTCCCCCTTTTTTCTTAAATTTTCCTTTAATACGATCAATATACAATCGAACAATTAAAGAGAAAGAACTAAAATAAATAATCGCTGAGGTTACAATTTGAATAATCTCAGGTGTAAAACCATAACGTTGCATATAGAACCCACCTAGGTTAATATGCCCAATGAATAAAGCAGCAAAAATAACCCCTAATGGATTAGATAACCCTAATAATGCTACAGGAATACCATTAAAACCTTCCGCTGCCAAAGTTTCAACCAATGAAATTTGTGCTCCAGTTCCTGCCAAATAAACAAGTCCACCACCGATACCAGAAAAGAAACCAGCAATAACCATAGACAAGACAACACACTTTTTCTCATTCATCCCAGCATATTGACTGGCATGTGCATTATAACCACACGCTTTTAATTCATAACCAAATGTTGTTTTATTAATAATCAAATAAGCCAACACACAAAGTAAGATGGCAATGATAATTCCACCATTTGCATTAGAATCCACAAAGATCTTATCCAAACCAAACTTTGGTATAACGGCCCTTGCAGGAGCCTTTAATGTTCTTGCCATCTGCGAATCATAAAT
>CANPGX010000134.1 GCA_947573745.1 uncultured Erysipelotrichaceae bacterium
ATTACATCATGATATTTTTGAAGCTAATGTCTATGTTTTAAGTCCACAAGGGAAGATCATTGAATTACCTAATGGTGCCACACCGATTGATTTTGCCTATCGCATTCATACCGAAGTAGGACATCGTATGGTGGGGGCTATTGTGAATAATATTATGGTGCCTATCGATACGAAGTTAAAAACAGGAGATCTTGTTGAAATTAAGACCAATAAAAATTCTCCTGGTCCTAATGAAGGTTGGTTGAAAATTGTACAAACAGCAGGTGCAAGAAATAAGATTCGTCAATTTTTAATCAAAAAAGAATCTGAAAGTCGTAAGTCCATGATCGATGAAGGATTGCATCTTTTAAAAGATGAAATCAAACGACGTGGTTTAGAAGAAAAAGACTATTTGGATCATGAAATCTATAAAACTTATTTTGGTGAACTTGGGGTCAGTAATTATGAGGACATGCTGTTTAATCTAGGAAGAAAGCAACTGAGTGCTTATAGTATTCTAGATAAATTGACGAAGAAGAAGAGTGGTTTCTTCGATAATCTAACAAAGATCATTGCGAAGAATAATGATGTCAATGAGCGACAAAAGATTAGTAGTCAAAGTGGTATTGTTGTCAATGGGTTGACAGGATTACGTGTTCAAATCTCTAAATGTTGTAATCCAATTCCAGGTGATGATATTGTTGGTTTTGTTTCGCAAGGACAAGGGATCAAGATTCATCGTGTAGATTGCCCTAATGTTCAACCTGAAAATATTAGAAAACGTTTAATTGATGTTTACTGGGATTATCCTAGCATTCAAGCTAAACGCTATGAAGTGGATTTAGAAATTTATGGAATGGATAGAAATAATTTATTGGCTGATGTCGTGACGGTCTTAAGTCAACAGAAAATGAACTTATTGAATATTCATGCAGATTCAGAAGATTCACAAGTAAAGATCATGACAAAGGTCAATGTTGAAAACGCTGAACATCTTAAAGTGGCTATTGCCAATCTTCTTAAAATTTCTGGTGTTCATGATGTTAGAAGGGTCATTCATTAATCACATTTATCATCTAAAACAGGCTAAAAATTGGCTTAATAGTTGATTTTAAATGGAAAGCATATTATAATAATGGCACATCCTAAGAAAAAGCAGATATCATATTGAGCAATAAAGAGAGAATGCGGTCGGTGTAAGCATTTTTGTGAAGATGATAGAGACACTTTGGAGGAGTCGTTTTGAATAGAGTAGAAATGAACGTTCATCGCGTTAAGTTGTAGAGGGCATGGATTTTTCCATGAACTAAGGTGGCAACGCGTGATTAACGTCCTTAGAGATAAGGGCGTTTTTATTTTAAAGGAGGAGAAAAAAATGGCTTATCAGGCAATACGTGGTACAGTAGATTTATTACCAGAAGCTACAGCAAAGTGGCAAAGATTAGAACAGCTTTTAAGAACGATCAGTGCAAATTATCATGTGAAAGAAATTCGTGTGCCTATTTTTGAGGCGACAGAATTATTTCATCGTTCTGTTGGAGAAACCAGTGATGTTGTTTCAAAAGAAATGTATTCTTTTATCGATCGTGGTGATCGTGCGATTACTTTAAGACCGGAAGGTACAGCAGGCGTTGTTAGAGCTTTTGTAGAAAATAAGATGTATGTCAATCCTGATGGTTTGACAAAACTTTATTATATGGGACCGATGTTCAGATATGAACGACCACAAAAAGGACGTCAACGTCAATTTCATCAATATGGGGTAGAGATGCTAGGGGTTGAAGATCCCGCTATTGATGTTGAATGTATGTTAATGGCTTATAGTATCGTTAAGGCATTAGGTTTAGAAAATGTTAAACTTGTGATTAATTCTTTAGGTGATGGCAGTAGTCGAGATGCTTATCGTGAGGCTTTGCAACAACACTTTAAACCTTATTTAAAAGATATAACAAAAATCCACTTAGAATATTAGATTGTAAAGTAGATCATGAACATCCAGCCATGAAAGAAGCACCTAAGACATTAGATTATTTAAGTGATGAGGCTAAAGCTTATTTTGATGAAGTCTGTGCTTTATTAGATGATCTAGAAGTAGATTATGTTGTTGATACGAATTTAGTTCGTGGGTTAGATTATTATAATCATACGGTTTTTGAAGTCATTTCAAGTGATCCACGCTTAGGTAATGGTGCTACTTTAGGCGGTGGTGGTCGTTATAATGGATTGGTTGAAGAAATTGGTGGACCAGCTATGCCTGGTATAGGTTTTGCATTTGGGATGGAACGTTTGATCATTGCTTTAGAACAACAAGACACACAAGAAGAAGAGGATGGCTTAGATGTTTATGTCATGCCTTTAGGTAAAGAAGCTAAAGATCTTGCAGTACAAATTACAGCGATGTTAAGAGCCAATGGTTTTAGTGTGGATATGGATTATTTGAATCGTTCTTTTAAGGCACAGTTTAAAAGTGCCATACGACAAAATGCTCATTTTGCTTTGATTTTAGGTGAAGATGAAGTTAAAAATGAAGTTGTGAATATGAAATGTTTACATACTAAAGTTCAGGAAACAGTGAAATTAGAAGATCTTGTAGCATATATCGATCAACATGAAGCAGGGGGACACGAACATGAATAGAACACATACGAATGGACAATTACGTATTGAAAATGTTGGAGAGATTGTTGAATTAAAAGGATGGGTCGCTAAGAAAAGAAACTTAGGTGCACTCGTATTTATTGATTTAAGAGATCGTGATGGGATAACACAAATTATTTGTGGAGAACAGTTAGAATCGATCACTAAAGATATTAAAAATGAATATATCTTACATGTTGTAGGACGTGTTGTAGAAAGAAGCAGTAAAAATCCTAAGTTACCTACTGGGGATATTGAGATTGAAGCGATATCGATTGATGTCATCAATACAGCTAAATTAACGCCGATGATTATTGCTGATGAAACCGATGCTTTAGAAGATACACGTATGATGTATCGTTATCTTGATTTAAGAAGACCTATCATGCAAAAAAATCTAATGACACGTCATCGTATCACACAAAGTATCAGAGCCTACTTAGATCAGTTAGGTTTTATTGATGTTGAAACGCCTTATTTAAATAAATCGACACCTGAAGGTGCCAGAGATTTTCTTGTTCCAAGTCGAGTTCATCCTGGATCATTTTATGCTTTACCTCAATCACCACAGTTGTTTAAGCAACTTTTGATGGTTTCTGGTTTAGAAAAATATTATCAGATTGCGCGTTGTTTTAGAGATGAAGATTTACGTGCTGATCGTCAACCTGAATTTACCCAAGTCGATGTTGAGATGAGTTTTATGACGACAGATGAAATCTTATCTGTCGGTGAAGGATTAGTTAAGAAAGTCATGAAAGATGTTTTGAATAAAGAAATATCTTTGCCTCTTCCTCGTATGACGTGGCATGAAGCGATGGAACGTTATGGTATCGATAAACCTGATGTACGTTTTGGTTTAGAATTGGTTAATTTAAATGACGTTGTTAAGGATGTCGAGTTCACTGTTTTTAAATCAGCCCTAGAACAAGGCGGACATGTTAAGGGAATTAATGTTGAAGGACAGGCAGAAGCTTTTTCTAGAAAAGCCATCGATCAATTAACAGATATTGCCAAAACTTATAAAGCCAAGGGATTAGCGTGGTTAAAAGTGAAACAAGACCAAGCAGAAGGACCGATAGCTAAATTTTTTACCAAACCACAACTTGATCGTTTATTGATGGCGATGAAAGCTAAAGATGGGGATTTATTACTTTTTGTTTCAGATACGCATTATGAAATCGTATGTGATGCTTTAGCTGCCTTAAGAAATCATTTAGGAAAAACCCTTAAGCTTTATGATCCAAATGAGTTTGCGTTCTTGTGGGTCGTTGATTTTCCAATGTTTGAATATGATGAAGAAACACAGCGTTATTATGCCAAACATCACCCATTTACTCGCCCTAAACAAGAACATTTAGATCTTATTGATACAGATCCTGAGCATTGTTTAGCCGATGCTTATGATATCGTGCTCAACGGTGTAGAACTAGGGGGCGGTAGTCAACGTATTTATGAACAAGACTTACAAGAACGTGCTTTTAAAGCCTTAGGATTCACAGCAGAG
>CANPGX010000135.1 GCA_947573745.1 uncultured Erysipelotrichaceae bacterium
CAGATAAGATAAGGGCAATGATAGCCCATAGAATGACTCTTAATAAAGCATGTTTTCTCATAAATCACGTCTCCTTACTAAATCAAAGAGTGCTTTGATCATTTCTTCAATGGCACTACCAATTAAGAAGGTAATCCAGGTAATATGCCAAGAGCCAGTTGTGAAACTTATCCAAAAATAAAAGGCTGTGATGATCAACCACATACAACTTGTGATGGCACGACGTAGCTTTTTAGTATCATCATGTTTTTCTTGCCAAGCTTCATATTCTTGCATCATATCTAATTTAGGATGACGAATCTTTGTCTTTTGATCATAGATGATCATGCCTGTTGCCAAAGCAATGATTAAAAACATCATACATATCGCTATCGGACTATCATCAAAAAGAATGACAGGAATGAATGAGACGATATACATCATTACGGCCAAGGCGATGATGGCGGCAGAACGTTGACGACGTTTATCCAATTCATAAGCAGGATATTGATAAAATTCATCCATTTGCATTTGAAGGGTATCAAAAAGTTCATCTACATTACCAATACTGGCAATCGCATTATTGTAAGCCACTTCCTCTGATACTCCTTCAGCAATAAGGTCATCATACTTATCTAAAATATTTTGTAGTATTTCTTCTTTTAATTCCATGGCTTGTTTAGTTTTGGGTGCCTGATCAAAAACTGATTCAATGTATCTTCTAATCCTTTCTTTCATGGTGTTGTTCCTCCTTTAAATCTAGTAATATATCAATCATCTGTTTTGTATTTTTCCATTCTTCTAATAAACGAATATAGGTTTCCCTTCCATAGTGGGTAATAGAGTAGTATTTACGTCTAGCACCTTTATTTTCGTCTCCCCAATAAGAATTAATACATCCAGATTCTTCCAAGCGTTTAAATGCAGTATAAAGTGTTGCTTCCTTAAGTTCATATTCATGATGAGTTTTTGTTTGAATGGCTTTATTGATTTCATAACCATAACTATCATGATGGATAAGAGGGGCTAAGATGATCACATCGGTATGACCACGAATGAGATCTGCAGCAATAGACATATAAACACCTCTCTTTCGCTATATATCATACATATATATACCTCATCTGTCAAGGTATATCGGTAAATAAAAAAGAAGTATGTTTAAACATACTTCTATAAAGCAAAATCACCATTGACAAAAATAGGCACTTCACGACCATCTCTTGTATATCCCATAATCTGTGTATCAGGTGTTCCTACCATGAAATCAATATGGATCTTAGAGAAGTTCAGATGTTTTTTCTCCCAGTCGTTGAGGTCTGTTGGATGAGCTCTGACACATCTAGGGAACCCTTTACCTAAAGCTAAGTGACAAGATGCATTTTCATCAATTAATGTATTATAGAAAACTTTACCACTTAAAGAAATCGGTGAATGGTATTCTACTAAGGCAAATTCTCCCAGATAACAGCTACCTTCGTCAGTTAAAATGGTAGAACGGAGTAAATCTTCTCCCGTCTTAGCATGGCAATCAACGACTTTACCTTCTTTGAAAGTGAGTTCAAAGTCATCGACGATTTTTCCGCCTAAGAGTAATGGACGGGCAGAGACGACCTTACCATCGACACGCCATTTATCAGGGCATGTACAAATCTCTTCAGTTGGAATGTTAGGGTGAATAACGATACCTTCTTCTTTTGGATCATTGGTGAAACGGGCATCTTCATGGAAACCAATGACTAAATCTGTTCCATTACTTGAAGTCATGCGTACATGATCTAATTGTAATGCATCTAATTTAAGACCACGTTCATGTTTAGCTTGTTCTCTTTCTTTCCATGTTTCATTAGGATCATGCTCTTCATCGACATAAGCTAACTTGAAGATGAGCTCCCAGAAAGTATCTAAAACAGTTTCTTTAGGTTCGTCTTTTAAAACAGCTTCCGCCCAAGCTTGATTAGGAACCGCAGCAATGAGCCATTGAGTATGATCTGAAGCAATCATAGCGCGAATATGATTACGTTTATCATTGGTATGTGTTTGGATGGCATGGGCCTTATCTTGTTCAAGATCATCCATCAAGAATGGATCAGGAGAAGCAAATAAGATAGAAGCAGCGCCTTCTCGAAGATAATGATCCAAGCTTTCAGCTTCCCAATTTTCTACACGTGCAATATCTTTAGCTTCCAGATGTTTGGCAGTTTCTTTTTCTGTTAAAGCATCGGTATAGTGAATGATGACTTCACCAGAACCCATCGCATAAGCTTTCTTTGCCAAAAGACGCGCAAAGTCGTATGTTTCGACAGGAGATTCAATAATTAATTTTTGATTCTTTTGCAGATTAACACCCGTTCTTAGTAGTAAATCAGCATATTTATTTAATAACTTTTGATTCATAACGTTTCCTCCTTTTTCATACATTATAGCATACTAGAAAAGAGGTTTAAAATGATAATTTCTTATACGACGATAGAACAGATGCTTTTAGCTTGTATTCCTCATTATTTTCAAGATATTCAGATACACGCCCTCCATCTTGTATATCAAGAGCAATATTTACTGTTATGTACTTTTGATTATAAAGGGATTCGCTCCAATCTCAAAGTACGTTTTGATGTCGATATTGACGAAAAAATAAAATTATATGATATTCATGGAATGATTCATTGCAGTATCTTAAAAATGGATGTTTTTACCTTTTTAAAAGATATGTTAAAAGATACGACATGGATAAATTGTGATGACCAGCAACTTTTTATAGATTTAGGAGATTTACCTTTTCATCTATGTCTACAAGAGAAAACGGATAAATATGTGAAATTAGGAATAATATCTTAAAGTTTCTCTTTATTTTTGTGAAAAAAAGAGTAAAATGAAAATGTAACTATAAAAGAAGGAGGAAAATCGATGAAAAACGTGAAAAAAGTCTTGGTTGCATTATTGTTGGTGGCTAGTTTAGCAGGATGTTCTTCTAAAAAGACAGAAACAAAACAAGCTTACTGTAAAGGTAGTGAAAATCAAGCTGCTGCAGGTTATAATGTAAATCATGATTATCAATTTGAATATCAAGGAGATAAAGTGACAAAAGAAGTCATCACGATTGAAACAACCTTCACAGATGCTTCTTATTTAACAGATGGTGCATTAAGCGAAGATGTTAAAGCATTACTTGATGAAACTGTAGCCGCAACACAAAAGAGTCTTGAAAGTACAGATGGCATTACTTATGAAGTTAAATATGATGGCGATAAATCAATTGAAACTTATACGATTGATTTCTCTAAAGCTTCAAATGATGCTTTAGTCACTATTGGTTTACTTTCTGAAAGTGATAAAGACGCTAAATTCATCAGTATGGATCAGACCATCAAAAACCTAGAAGGTACTGGATTTAATTGCGAAAAAGCTAAATAAAATGACAAGATATAGCTTATAAAGCTATATCTTTTTCTTTGACAAGTATAGTTCTAAGTTATACAATATGCATTAGAGGTTTGATAGGGGGAATGCATATGAAAAACTTTAATATACCTAATTTATTAAGTATCTTTCGTATTTTACTGGTCCCTGTATTTATTTATTATTATCGTTTATCTTTAGCCTCTCATGATTTTTTAATTCCATTGGTGATTATTGTAGTTTCTGGGCTCAGTGATTTTTTAGATGGCTATATTGCTCGTAAATATCATCAGATTACAGAGTTTGGGAAAGTCTTAGATCCTATTGCTGATAAATTAACACAATTTGTGATTGTTTTTTGTATGATCTATCGTTTTCCATTATCTACACTCTTATTCATCATTCTTATTTTGAAAGATGGTATGTTGTTGGTGAATGGCTTATACTTTTTAAAGAAAGGCAAAAAACTAGATGGTGCAAAATGGTATGGTAAAGTCGCAACAACTGTTTTTTATGTCACTGCTTTTATCTTGTTGCTCATCCCTCACTTATCGAATTGGTTTGCCAATTTATGTATCATTGTTACGAGTATCTGTATGCTTATTTCATTGATCATGTATGGACGTGTCTATTACGATATGAAGAAGTCATTATAGAAAATAAGGTGTTATCTCTTAAAGAGGTAACACCTCAGACTGTTGACAAAGTAAAAGGAAGACAAAGTCAACAGTTTTTCTTTT
>CANPGX010000136.1 GCA_947573745.1 uncultured Erysipelotrichaceae bacterium
CGAGAATATGTTGAGAGACTACTTAATGAAGGTAAAAATGTTTTATTAGAAATAGAAGTTCAAGGTGCACTTCAAATTATGGAACAAAGTCAAGATGCTTTAACTATTTTTCTTGTTCCCCCTTCATTAGAGGAGTTAGAAAAGCGAATTCGTGGACGTCGTACAGAGGAAGAAGAAGTTGTTCAAGCAAGATTAAGCAAAGCTTCTAGTGAATTACAAACCAAAGATAAGTATCAATATGTAGTTGTGAATGATACGGCACAACGTGCTGTAGAAGAAATTAAAAATATCATAGAAAATAATTTATAGGGTTGAAAGGCCCTATTTTTTGTTGAATTATGATATAATGTGAAACAAGGTGATGAAAGATGTATTTGGTAAAAGTATTAGTTGAACATCCTGTTGATTATTTAGATCACACGTTTGATTATTTAAGTGAAAACAATATTGTGTCGGGTGTTAGAGTTATCGTTCCTTTTGGTGCACAACGATTGATGGGATATGTTGAGGGTTGTGAATGGACAGATCTCACAAAGGAAGCATTAGAAAAAAAATCGGGTTTTCAATATCAATTTGTTTTAGAACAGATTGATGAGAAACCTTTGTTGAACCAAGAACTCCAATTGTTAGCATCACGTATGGCTAAAATGACGTTATCACCTAAAATAGCTTGTTTACAAGTCATGTTACCTACTCAGCTAAAGCCTAGTCGGTCTAAGGCTACAGGAATTCAATATACTCGTTATATAAAATTAGTAGATGCATCGATTTGTCAGAAAACCCCAAAGCAACAACAGTTATTGAATTATATGATCGATCATCCGTTTATTCCATTAAAAGATTGTCCTTATTCAAGTACTATTGTTGAAAAAGTTGTATCTACAAAGGCTTTATCGTTGATTCAGGTAGAAGCTTATAGAGATCCCTATATATTACAAACTCATACGAAAGAAGAACCGCAGTTAACTTCAGATCAAGAAAGTGTGTTACATGCTTTACTTGATGAAAAGCATCAAGAAGACACTAGTTTACTTTATGGTGTCACTGGTTCTGGAAAAACAGAAGTCTATTTACAATCCACAAAAGCTATGTTAAATAAAGGAAAGCAAGTGATTGTATTGGTCCCTGAAATTTCGTTAACGCCTATGATGGTTAAAGTGTTTAAAGCACGTTTTGCTAATCGTGTTGCGGTATTACATTCGAAATTATCGCAAGGAGAACGATATGATGAATATCGTCGTATTCGTGATCAAAAAGTGGATGTTGTCGTTGGTGCTAGAAGTGCTGTCTTTGCACCATTGGAAAATATTGGGATGATTATTATAGATGAAGAGCATGAAGCTAGTTATAAACAGGAATCTTCACCACGTTATTACACACACACTATTGCAAGAATGCGTTGTGATTATCACCATGCTGCGTTATTGTTGGCCAGTGCCACACCATCTATTGAATCTTATGCCCGAGCTCAAAAGGGAATATATCGTCTTTATGAATTAAAGAAGCGTATTAATCAAAGAGAGATGCCACATTGTGACATTGTCGATATGTCAGAAGAATTAAGAAGTCATCATTATTCTATTTTTTCTCGTGCGATGCTCAAAAAGATTGAAAGTTGTCTAGATAGAGGAGAACAGATGATTTTACTATTGAATCGTCGGGGATATGCCAATTATCTTATTTGTCAGCATTGTCATCATGTTTTCAAATGTCCACATTGTGATGTTACTTTAACTTATCATAAAGAAGATCAGCGTTTGAAATGCCATTATTGTGAGTACCAGATTCCTATACCTACACAATGTCCAGAGTGTCATGAACCATTAAAAAAAATGGGATATGGTACGGAAAAAGTAGAGGAAGAACTCCATAGAATTTTCAAAAAAGCCAAGGTTATTCGTATGGATGTGGATACGACTCGTAAAAAAAATAGTCATGAAAAGTTATTAGAACGTTTCTCAAATCAAGAAGGCAATATTCTTTTGGGTACTCAGATGATTGCTAAAGGATTGGATTTTGAAAATGTGACTTTTGTAGGGGTTATTGATGCAGATATCAGTTTAAATTTTCCTGATTTCCGCTCTAATGAAAGAACGTTTCAACTTTTAAATCAAGTAGCAGGGCGGTCTGGTAGAGGTAAAAAAACAGGTTCAGTCATGATTCAAACTTATAATCCAGATCATTATGCCATTGTTGATGCAGCACAACATCATTATTCTTCTTTCTTTAAAAGAGAAATGCAATATAGATTAAAAGGAAATTATCCTCCTTTTTGTCATATGGTATCATTAACTATACAAGGAAAACAGCAAAAAAAAGTAGAAACAGTGGCTCTTGAAATAGAAAAATATCTTCATTTTCATCTTCAACAAGAGAAGATCTTGGGTCCAAGTGAAGCACAAATTTATAAAATTCAAGATGTTTATCGGCAACGATTTTTTATAAAATATACTTCTTCTAAAAAAGTTTATGAAGTATTAAAAAAATTATCTGAACATTATTGTCGTCAGCAGAATACCGGTATTCATTTAGTCTATGATTTTAATCCGCAGTCAGCATAGTGTTTAAAGGAGGCTATATGGTAAGATTACTTGCATATGATATTTTAATCCGCTATTTTAAAATGGGAAGTTACCTTAATCTTTCCTTGAATCACTGTTTAATGCATCATTCATTATCATCTATGGATAAGGATTTATTAACGCATATGATTTATGGCGTTGTTCAATATAAGCTAGCATTAGAATATCAAATGGAACTTTTAATTAAAGATAAGAAAATAGATATCGAAGTTTACGTTATTTTAATGATGGCACTATATCAGTGGTGTTATTTAGATAAAATTCCTGAATATGCTATTATTTCTAGTAGCGTTGATCTCGCCAAAAAAAAGTTAGGTCGCTATAAGGCTTCTTTTGTGAATGCATTATTGAGACAATACCAACGCTCTGGACAACGTTCTTTGGAAGAACTACCAATAGAAAGTAAACTTTCTATTGAAACAAGTCACCCTCAATGGCTGGTTTTAATGTTACAACATCAATATGGTTTAGAAAAGACAGAGCGCATTTTAAGAGCCAACAATATTCCTCCTTTATTAAGTGCACGTTATAATGTTTTACGTGGTGATAAAAGTCAACTCTATAAACAAGGTTTTAAAGATGGCTTTTTAACTAAAAGTGCTTTGATTTATGAAGGAGGTAATATCGCTCAAACAGAGGCCTATCAACAAGGCTGGGTGAGTATTCAGGACGAATCGAGTCAGTGTGTAGCATGGATGTTGGCGCCACAAAAACAACAACGTGTTTTGGATATGTGTAGTGCTCCAGGAAGTAAAGCTTGTCATATTGCAGAAATGATGGGGGATACAGGAGAGATAATTGCAGTAGATATTCATGAACACAAGATTCCATTGATTGAAAAACAAGCCAAACGTTTACATCTAAAATCTATTCATCCTTTATGTCATGACGCTACAACACTTCATGAGATCTTTGATCCTAGTTCATTTGATGCTATTTTATTAGATGCTCCATGTTCTGGCTTAGGTGTCGTGAACCGTAAACCAGAAATTAAGTATCATCCTTCCACTGATATGGATGAATTAATTCCATTACAGGCGAAACTTTTAGAAGAAGCTTATTTTTTGTTAAAAAAGGGTGGAAATCTAGTCTATAGTACGTGTACAATAAACAAGAAAGAGAATGCATATCAAGTTCAAAAATTTTTACAATTACATACGGATATGCAGTTATTAAATGAAAGGCAAATCTTACCTTATGAATATCATAGTGATGGTTTTTATATGGCTAAGATGCAAAAAGGAGATTCATGAAATCAATATATGATTATTCTTTAGAGACATTAACAGAATATTTTGTAAGTATTCACGAAAAAAAGTTTCGTGCAAGACAAGTTTTTGAGTGGCTTTATCTTAAAAAGGTCACGTCTTTTGACGAGATGACAAACCTTCCTGAAACCATGAGAGAAACTTTAAAAAAGACATTTATGATTTATCCTTTGGAAGTGGTGGAAACACAGGTATCCAAAGATGGTACTACAAAGTTACTTAGCCGTTTATAAGATGGTGGAATGATAGAAACTGT
>CANPGX010000137.1 GCA_947573745.1 uncultured Erysipelotrichaceae bacterium
TTATTCTCCATCTTAGCAGCGATAGTAGCTTTAGGCCAATATATTTCTATTCTTCATCGCCATGGGTACTCATTTTTTAGTTTTAAAGTGTTTGATAAACCCTATGATCGTGCCACCGGATTTGCTTTTAATGCGAATTATTATGCGATGATGATTGAATTTGTCCTCATGATTTGTTTCTATCGACTTTTGGAAGTTAAAGGTAAAAGATGTCTTTTCTATCTGTTGACAATAGCAGCGAATCTGGCGGGATTATATTTTTCGGGTTGTCGAAGTGCTTGGGTACCGATTTTATTGGCTTTGCCTTGTACTTTCTTGATCAATCGACAAAAGAAATTATGTCTTTTAACCCTAGGCATACTGATTTTAGGTGTAGGCATTGTTTTGACCCATCCTCATTTGATTCCTAGAATAGAAACTTTAGCGTATCATATTGGTAAACGAGGGTGGATATGGCAAACGGCCATTGAAGGAATCAAACATCATCCCTTACTAGGACAAGGACCTTTCACCTATATGTTTTCTTACCAACAATACCAAGGGCCTTATACGCAACATGCCCATAGTCTTTATTTAGAACCGCTTTTGAGTTACGGTATCATCTTAACAGGTGTTTTTTTAACCTATATGGTGTCAAATATAAAACAATGTTTTCATTTATATCATCAAGATCGTCACTTGTTTTCTTTGGTGTTTTCGTTTATGATGGTGGTGATATGCCATGGTGTATTTGATTATACGATTTTTTGGATTCAAACGATACTTTTGTTTTTTATCGTTTTAGCCAGCGGGGATTTAAAAGGAGTAAAGGTGGTGCAAGTAGATGCATAAGGAAAGATTTATTGAGCTTTATAAACAACATATTCATCGTGAGGGTGCAGAGCGCTTATTAGAATTTTTATTATCGAAATCCAGTGATTTTTTTACAGCGCCAGCTAGCACGCGTTTTCATGGCGCTTATCCGGGTGGATTAGTAGAGCATAGTTTGAATGTGTATGATTGCCTTGTTGATTATCTTTCTAGAAAACGAGTTCAAGAAGATTATCATATGCATTATAGTGATGAAAGCATTGCGATTGTGGCACTATTACATGATTTATGTAAGGTGAATTGTTATCGTGAGAGTTTTAGAAATGTCAAAGATGAGAATGGAAAATGGATACAGGTGCCATCCTATGAATATGAAGATCGTATTCCTTATGGGCATGGAGAAAAATCTGTTTATATGATCAGTGCTTATATGAAACTTTCAAGAGAAGAAGCTTTTGCGATACGTTATCATATGGGTTTTGCTGGCAATGAGGAAAGTCGTTTAGTGGGGGCTTCTTTTGAGATGTACCCATTAAGTTTTGCCTTATCAACAGCAGATATGGAAGCCAGTTATTTTATAGAAGGAAAGTAAAGAAAGAGGGAAAATGTATGAATGAAACAATTAGACAAATCTTTGCAAGAAAATCAGTACGTGTGTTTTTAGACAAAGAAATCAGTGAAACAGATAAGGGAATTATTATAGAAGCGGCTAAACAAGCGCCTAGTGGTGGAAATACACAACCTTACACCATTATCGATATCACAGATCAAAAAATTAAAGATGAATTAGCTATTTTGTGTGATCATCAACCTTTTATTGCCAAAGGAAAAATGGTTTTACTTTTTGTAGCAGATTTCCAAAGATATTATGATCTTTATCAATATGGGGATGTTGAGTTAGAATACCAACCACAAGAATCTAACTTATTAATGAGTATTCAAGATACAGCGATTGCAGCACAAAATAGTGTTGTGGCAGCAGAGGCTTTAGGCATTGGCTCTTGTTATATTGGGGATATTGTGGAAAATGCAGAACGTGTCAGAGAACTTTTTGATATTCCACCTTATGCTATGCCATTAAGTTTATTAGTCTTTGGATATCCAACGCAACAACAAAAAGAACGTGTTAAACCTAAACGTATCGATCGTAAATTTAATGTTTTTGAAAATAAGTATCATCGTTTAACCAAAGAAGAGTTAAAAGAACTTTATTTAACAGGTGAAGATCGTAGTGATGAAGCTTTTGTTGAGTTTGCCAGAAAGCAAGTCACTCGTAAATATCATACAGATTTCGGACGTGAAATGGTACGTTCTATCAAGGTATGGTTGGAGAATTGGCGCTAATATGTGTCCTAAAGTAGCTTTATTTGATATTGATGGGACACTGATTGAATGCTCACTGGGGATCTTTTCAATTACACCAAGCGTCAAACAAGCCATCAGCGCTTTTCAAAAAAATGGAAATCTTGCTTTGATTGCCACAGGAAGGACAAAATGTTTTATTGAAGATCATATTAAAGCTTATCCTTTTGATGGATATATCACTTGTAATGGGGCCTATGTAGAAGTACATGATCAATGCCTTTATCAAAAATCTATTTCTAAAGAAGCTCTTGAAGCGGTGATAAAACTTTGTGAAAAGTATGACTTTATTTACTTTTTAGAAGGTAAAGATAAGATTTATGTAAGACAAAAAGATGATCCTCGTCTTATTGATTTTGAGCAACGTTGGCGAATGGATCCTTCTATTGTCGAAGATCAATTTGATGTTGAAAAGATTCAATGTTATATTGTGATGATTCAAATCAATGATCTGCAAGAAGAACATATCATGAAAGAGGCACTATCACCTTATTTTGATATTTCCCGACATATGCTAGGACAAATCTCTTATGATTTGAATATTAAGGGTGTCAATAAAGGTACGGGACTAAAGGCTTTAGTGGAAACTTTAGGTGAAGATTATCAAGAAACCTATGCTTTTGGTGATGGACGTAATGATTTGGAAATGTTGACGTATGCTAAGTATGGTATTGCGATGAAGGAAGCGGCGCCTGAATTAAAGGCTATAGCTGATTATGTGACCAATAGTGTTAAAGAAGATGGTATTGTCCAAGCATTAGAATATTATCATTTAATATAAGTGAAACGTGAGCGTTTCACTTTTTTTGTATGATACGCTATATAGAATCTTTATTTTTTTCTTGTTATAATTATAGATGATTTTAATGGGAGGGATGATCATGAAGCTCGAAGATGAAATTTTCCAAAGATTTAAAATCAAAAAGAAGACATTAATACCTTACGGGTTTGTTAAAAATGAGATAGGATATCAATATTCAAAAGTTTTTATGGATACTTTTCGCGCAGATATCATGATTGATGAACAAGGTCAAGTGACAGGAAAGATTTACGATCTAGATATCGATGAAGAATATATTGCTTTTCGTATAGAACAACAAATAGGAACGTTTATCAGTCATGTCCGGGAGAGTTACCAATCTATTTTAATGGATATCAGAGACCACTGCTTTGAAAAATGTTATTTTGTAAGCCATCAAGCGAATAGAATCACTGAAAAGATAAGCAATCTTTATCATCGGGAACCAGAATTTATGTGGGAAAAATTTCCTCAATGTGGTGTTTTTAAAGGTACGGGTGATCAAAAATGGTTTGCTGTGATCATGAATATCGATTATCGTAAAATAGACGTCAAAAAAACTGGCGAAGTGGAGATCATCAATGTTAAATTGGAAAAAGATCAAGTGACGGATCTATTAAAGAGAGAAGGTTTTTATCCTTCTTATCATATGAATAAAAAAAATTGGATAACAATGATTTTAAACGATACATTATCCGATGAAGAAATCTTATCTTATATTCAAATGAGTTATCAATATACGCAAAGTTCAAAAGAATGGATTGTTCCAGCTAATCCACAATATTATGATATCATACATTGTTTTGATGATCAGGATATCATTGAATGGAAACAATCTAGTCATATCAACATTGGAGATAAAATTTATTTGTATGTCTGTGCCCCTTATTCGGCTATCTTATATCAGTGTGAGGCTGTAGAAGTGAATATTCCCTATCTTTATCAAGATCAAAATATATCGATGAATCATGTCATGAGAATAAAATTGTTGAAAAAATATGATCCTGATCAGTATACCTTATCTAAATTAAGTGAATATGGTCTCAAATCAATC
>CANPGX010000138.1 GCA_947573745.1 uncultured Erysipelotrichaceae bacterium
CGGTATTCATCTTTCTTACCTCCTACCTTTCTGATTATAGAAAAAAAGAAAATTACCATCCATCGAATCAGATGACTTTACCTTACACTTTTGTAAGTTCATACAAAAAAGCTCTACCCTCATAACGAGAGTAGAGTTTTTATACTAGAATAAATCTCTTCGAAATCTTCTATTGAATATTATCTAAATTTAATAGATGGATAGTATATAGATAAGTCTTGCCATTTTTTTCAATATCTAATAACTGTAACGATTCTATCTTCTTAATGTATTTATTAATAGTCCCCTTACTCTTATTAGAAATAGATTGTATTGTTGTTGCACTCATTCCTTCAAAATCAAATAATGTTGCTTGTAAAATCAAATCAGCTATAGGATATATATATTTATCTGAAATCTTTTCTTCTAAAAGTTTAGTATAATATTCATATTGCTCTACTTTCACTTTGATTTCTTCAAGTTTTGTTTTTAACCCATCTTTGAACATCTCCAAAAATTTCAATACAAAATAAGTAAGATCTCCCTTGTTTCTAATATCATTCGTTATTTTAAACATTTCATAGTAATCTTTTTGATAAGTTTTACAGCATACAGATACTTGTAAAGCCGCCAAACTACTTAATTGTTGAACTAAATAAGCACTTGATATGAACCTAGCCATTCTTCCATTTCCATCATAAAATGGATGAATATAACCAAAAAGATAATGAAAAACCGCTATTCTTATAAATAGGTTAATATCCTTATCATTAAGGAGGTCAATGGATTTATTCATTTCTTCAATAATCATTTCTTCTGGCATTACTCCAAAATGTATTGCCTTACCCCCTGAATCTACTTCTACTTGTTCTGTCCTGAAAAATTTTCCATCTGGTAATTTTCTTTGATCCTCTTTTTCAAAATCTTTATATAATATTTTATCATATAGTTTTCTCAGTTCTTCACAATTTTTAATAAGCACTGGTCCGCTCAATATTTCCAGATATTTATTAACTAATCCATAAAATCTTTTATATCCCTTAGGTTCAGAAATATTTACAAGTTCTTTAATTTCTTTTCTTGTGCTAGAAACACCTTCTATTTCATTGGTCATCTTTATTTCATCAATTAAAGTTCTTACAATAAACCAATTCATTGCTACAGTTGGAACCTCTCTATTACCTAAAGTTTTTTCAATGATCATCTTATCATAATATTGAATTTCACTGATGAGATTTAGCATTTCATTATTAACGGAAACAAAAATTGGGTAATTATTTACTTTAAAATCAAAATGAACCGTTGAATCAGATTCGTAAAGCTCCTTATATATCTTATCTATTGATTTATTTTCTTTATAAAACCTTTTATACAGAGAAACATATTTCATAAAAATAACCTCCAATTTTAGTTTACATGTTATCATTTTATACAAATAAAGTATAAAATTCAATGATTTTATACTTTATTATATTCAATTTAAGTCTTTTGTATTCATTTTTTGAATTATTTGTACAAAAAAACTTAGTGTTCTTGATGAACACTAAGCTATCCGCGATCATATTCTGTTGTGTATTTAGGTTGTTTGGTGATTGATAGTCCATTCTCTATCCCTACATAAATCTGTACCTGTCCAAAACTATTGGTTTTGATCTCTACGACTTTCTCTGAGCGTTTCTTTAAGACCCTATAAGATAACCCACCATATCGTTTAGGCGCTAATTTTCCTATTTCATTACCGACAATAGCTTCTTGATTGAGTGGATACACACGACATGTCTCTAAAGTAGGCGGTATATTGATATATTCCACTTCTTGATTGTCTGTTGGATTGATCCATGCTCCAGCTACACCTTTGGTCTTGGTGATATTGATCATTCCCATCGATTCATAGAAGATATAATAGGTTCCTTTGGTATAGGTTGCTACAGAGTTGATCCTCTTAGAAGCATTCGTAGCATTCATATACCCTTTAACATCGGTATGTAAAGTGTAAATCTTATCCTTGATAGGATGAACTAAAGGAAGATCTGCATCGATATAAGGGGTTGGATCAATCTTTACACCCTCTTTTTTCACTTCAAAATGAAGATGTTTGCCATTACTTCTACCACTGTTCCACATATATCCTAAAACAGTTCCTTTTTTGATTTGCTGTCCTTTGGTCACATTCACACTCCCAGCTTTCATATGGGCATAGATGGTATGATAGCCTTGTCCATGATCAAGTTCTACAAAGTTTCCATAAGAAGCCCCGGTTTTTTCATCACAAGATGTATATGTATTTCTACAATCCACAACGATACCATCACTATGAGCAATAATATCATCTAGGGCATAACCATTTCCTACGATATCGATCCCTTTATGACTACCACCATAGCGATAAGTCACTAGGTTATTTTTAGTTTTTAAAATTCTAGACATCTTTTTCCTCCTTTTCTAACGTCAAGATCTTGATATCTTCATACATATGCGTAATCATGCCATTTCCTCCTAAATCATGATAAGCTGCATACATTTCACAAAAGTTCTGATAAGCATAATTAGGGATAGATCCTTTTTTCATATATCGATCATGATATTCAATCAATTGTACCCTAAGTAAAAGCATCGTTCCTCTACTATTGGCATCCTTTGATTTTTTTTGTTGTTGAAGAAGCCATATGATGTAACTTAAAATGATAGGTAAAACCAAGCAATAAGTCTGCATAAAAAAAGAGGTCATGATAAACCTCCTTTATCTTTATTGGCTTGAACACCAAAATAAAAACCGACGATCATGGTATAAATGGTCATAAACTTATCACTATCTACATAGCCTTTCACTACCAAAATGATAAATGCACCAGTCAGGGCCAAAGTCATGATGCTCTTGACATCAATCAATTTGATGAGTTTTTGCTTGAGTTCACTCATGGTTTTCCTCCTTTTGATTTGTATATTGTAAGATCCAGTCTTTAAGTATTTGGACTTCTTTTTCTAAAGATTCTATTCTCTTTTGTTGGTTTTGAATCATATGTGTATTGAGCGCAATAAACTCACTATATCTTAGTGCATAATCATATTCCGGGTTTCCATTTTTATCATATACATCTTTTTCATCATGTGTGCCTTCAATAGTGACTTTTTTTCTATCTTTACAGAATCCAGCAAAGTCTAGTGCTGTCAGTTCGCAAGCCTCTAAGCTTTCTTCAATATCCTGAGCGATATAGCCTGCATGGAATCTATTTGAATCACCATCTTTAAATCTAAATAACTGTGGTTTCAATAAACTAAAGAACTTTTCATAACGCTCATCAAAAGCCATAAAATCTTTTTTCTTTTTTCTATCTGATGTCGCAATCGTGGTTGTCCCAGCATAAAGTTGCTTCCAACGATGTCCTGACATCCCTAGATAATCAGCATTATCACTTCCTGGATAAAATGTATTATAATTTGCTCCGCTTGGTTGAACATAGCCAATATACTTACTGTTCTTAGCATAGAACCATACGCCTCCACCACTTTCATCTTTGAGAGTAATGTAATTTTGATTGTTATAACCTAACCATCCTTTACGATTAGTATTGTTGATGGCATCATCATTGCTTTCATACATAGCTATATATTGGTTTTGAAATCTAAAAGTACCTATCTCGTTCTCAGCATAGCTAGCATTGAGTTTTCCACTCATTGTTCCTCCTGTAAGGGGTAAAACATAACTGGCATAATTAGAACTATCTAGAAGTGTCTTGGCGGTTTGCCATGTACCCTTGATTTGTTGTCGCCAAGCGATAGAACCATCACCCGTAACTTTTCGATATAACCTCATGCCATACTGATTACCATCCGCTGTACCATTTCTATGGCGGATGCTCAAGACATGATACCAGTCTCCATTCGTTAACTGAACGCTCCCCATAAAGCACGGATATAGATTGAGATCATTAAGATTAACGATGCCTGTCATTCCCCCTGCTAAAGGAATATTGCTTCCAACGATACTCTCTGGAATCACCAATGAGTCTAGCAATTCTACTTTCTTATTGACTTCTA
>CANPGX010000139.1 GCA_947573745.1 uncultured Erysipelotrichaceae bacterium
TGACTATCGAAGCATCATTACCTTTATCTACATTGACTTTGAATCATTATGGTCATATTGTTCTGGAAGTAGAAGATGAGCATGTTGTTGAGGGATTAGAAGATGTCCGTATTGTAGCTAGAACGAATGATACGGGTAAAATCACTTACCAAGATGAAACTTTAGATCTAGATGAAGTATACAGATGGTATGATGAACCTTTACAGAGTGTTTATCCAACCGTAGCCAAAGCTTCAACTCAAGAAATAAAAATAGAAGATTGTCATGAACGTTCAACTTTAAATCCAAAAGTGTATGTTGATGTACCTAAGGTTGTTATTCCTGTATTCCCAGGAACAAACTGTGAATATGATAGTCAACGTGCTTTTGAAAAAGCCGGGGCAAAAGTACAACTTGTCTTAATACGTAATAAGACAGAAGCGGATATTCAACAGTCTATTTTGGAGTTAAAAGAAGCGATCAGTGATTGTCAAATTGTCATGTTACCAGGTGGATTTAGTGCTGGTGATGAACCTGAAGGCTCTGGCAAGTTTATTGCGACTGTTTTAAGAAATCCTTTGATTAAAGAAGCAATTACAGATTTACTAGAACATCGAGATGGCTTGATGATTGGAATTTGTAATGGATTCCAAGCACTGATCAAGTTAGGTTTAGTACCTTATGGAAAAATTGTTGATCTTCAAGAAGATGATTGTACATTGACATTCAATACGATTGGGCGTCACTTATCACAGATGGTAGAAACACGTGTTGCTACGGTGAAATCACCTTGGTTAAAGTATCTTGAAGTAGGGCAAAGACATATTATACCTATCAGTCATGGTGAAGGACGATTCATTGGACCGAAAGAAAAGATTGAAGCCTTATTTAAGAATGGTCAGGTCTTTACACAATATGTTGATCCGCAAGGACAACCAACCATGGTATCGCCTTATAATCCGAATGGTTCGATGTACGCCATTGAAGGTATCATTTCACAAGATGGTCGTGTTTTAGGAAAGATGGGTCATAGTGAAAGACAAGGTGAACATCGTTATAAAAATATTTATGGTCCTATGGATCAAAAACTTTTTGAAGCTGGTGTGAACTATTTTAAAGGTGGTAAATAAAATGGAAAAATTAGATTTAGAATGTAAGACATTATGTCCGTTAGATGGCCGATATGTAGGTATTAAAGAGGCTTTAGAAGATTATTTTTCAGAATATGCTTTAGTGAAATATCGTGTTTATGTTGAAATTCAATGGCTTAAGTTTTTAATTGAAAATATTAAAAGTCCGGTTTTATCAGATTTTCATATGGAAGATATGCCTTCTTTAGAAGCGATTGCCAATACATTTGATATTCATTCTTTTAGACGTATTAAAGAGATAGAATCAACAACACGTCATGATGTAAAAGCTGTTGAATATTTTATAGATGAAAAAGTTAAGGATTTAGGCTATGAAGCGTTACAAAGTTTTGTTCATATCGGTTGTACTTCTGAGGATATTAATAATACATCTTATGCTTGTATGATCAAAGATGGATTAGAGAAAGTATGGCTACCTAAAGCTAGAGAAGTGGCTTCATATATGGATGCGTTAGCTATCAAATATCAGGGTTTACCGATGTTAGCCCATACCCATGGGCAACCAGCAACGCCTACGACTGTAGGAAAAGAGTTTAAAGTGTATGCTTATCGTTTCCTTTCAAGTCTTTCTCACTTAGAATCTATTGAAATCAAGGCTAAATCTAATGGTGCTACAGGAAATTACAGTGCGATCCATACGGCTTTTCCTCATGTAGATTGGCAAGTTTATGCAAGAAAGTTTGTTGAAGAGTACCTTCATCTGAACTTTAATCCATTAACGACTCAGATTGAAAGTCATGATTATACATGCCATATTTTAGATGGTATACGTCACTTTAATAATATTTTAGCTGATTTGGATGTCGATATGTGGTTGTATATTTCTATGGAATACTTTAAGCAAATTCCTGTTAAAGGAGAAGTAGGAAGTAGTACGATGCCTCATAAAGTGAATCCTATTCGTTTTGAAAATAGTGAGGCGAATATTGATATGTCTAATCATATTTGTGTAGCATTATCGAATAAATTACCAAAATCTCGTATGCAAAGAGATTTATCAGATTCTTCAAGTCAACGTAATTTAGGCCTTGCTTTTGGTTATTCATTACAAGCGATGAATGAAACCATGAATGGTTTAAGTAAATGTGTTGTTAATGAAGAAAAATTAGCTCATGATTTGAATGAAAAATGGGAAGTTTTGGCAGAACCTATTCAAACCATGTTAAGAAAATATGGCATTCCTGATGCTTATGATACACTTAAGGAATTAACACGTGGTAAAAATATTTCAAAAGAAGATATTTTAACCTTTGTTAAAGGTTTAGATGTACTATCCAATGAAGATCGTCAAAGATTAATAGATATGTTGCCATCTTCATATATTGGACTTGCCAAAGAACTAGCAAGTTTATCAATTAAATAAGTATTGATGAATAAAGTGATAAATCAAAGATCGTTATGTTTATCACTTTTTCTACATCATGATGTTAAATTTGAAAGGAGATTAAAATGAAAACAATCACATTAGGAAAAACGGGCATAACAACGTTACAAAACGCTTTTGGGGCTTTACCGATTCAAAGAGTGAGCCAAGAAGAGGGCGTTAAGATCATTAAGAAAGCTTATGAAGGTGGTATGCGTTTTTTTGATACAGCCAGAGCTTATAGTGATAGTGAAGAAAAATTAGGTTTGGCTTTACAAGATTATCCAAGAGAAAGTTATTTTTTGGCAACGAAAACCATGGCTAAAACACCAGAGGAGTTTTTTGAACAATTAGATCTTTCATTAAAACTTTTGAAGACATCTTATATTGATATTTATCAATTTCATTGTGCGACGCAAGTTTATCAACCTCAAGATGGTACAGGGATGTATGAGGCTATGTTGGAAGCCAAAAAGGCTGGTAAAATAAAACATATTGGCATTACGGCGCATCAATTACAAGTGGCCATAGAAGCTATTCATACGGGTTTATATGAAACACTTCAATATCCATTTAGCTATTTATCGAGTGACCAGGAAATAGCCTTAGTGGAACTCGCTAAAGAACATGAGATGGGCTTTATTGCAATGAAAGGATTAGCCGGAGGACTCATCAATCATGCTAGTGTGGCTATGGCTTATATGAGTCAATTTGATCATGTTTTACCTATTTGGGGAATTCAACGAGAACAAGAATTAGATGAATGGTTATCTTTTAATCAGGAGACGCCTATCTTAGATAAAGAGAATCGCCTTTTTATTGAAAAAGAAAAAGAAACTTTATCGGGTGATTTTTGTCGTGGCTGTGGGTATTGTATGCCTTGTCCAGCAGGGATTATGATCAATCAGTGTGCACGTATGTCACTGATGTTAAGAAGAGCGCCATCTGACCATTGGTTGAGCGAAACGATGCAAGCGGAAATGAAAAAAATAGAAAACTGTTTGCATTGTCAACAATGTGTTCGAAAATGTCCGTATCATTTAAATACACCACAATTACTTGAAAAAAATTATGAAGATTATCAAGAAATACTTAGTGGAAGAAGAAAAGTCTAAGATTTATCTTATGATGTACCGAAATGAAAATATATTCACTTCTGTTTTTTTCTTTATAATGAAAAAGAAGTTTGGGGGTATGTATGATGAGAGAAACGACACACATTAAAAAAATCATTATTAAAGTAGGTTCTTCTTCTTTATGTGATCAGGATGGAAATATTGATCAAGAACGCGTTTTACAATTAATTTTACAAATTGTTTCTTTGAAAAGAAAAGGATATATCATTGTCGTTGTGAGTTCTGGAGCGATTGCAGCGGGCATGGCAGCAATGCATTTACATAGTAAACCCCGATCTTTAGAAAAAAAGCAGGCTTTAGCAGCCATTGGTCAAGCTCATTTAATGCAAGTTTATGAAAGTTTATTTAATCTT
>CANPGX010000140.1 GCA_947573745.1 uncultured Erysipelotrichaceae bacterium
AAAACTCAAATAAAGTAATTCCTAAAGCCATTGATAAATTTAGAGAATCAATTGTTTTTGCATGAGGAATAACGATACTTTTTCCATACTCCAAATAATCATCAGGAAGTCCGCTACTTTCATTACCAAAAGTTAACGTATGTAAGGCTGCTTTATCTTGCAAATGGTGTATATTCGTCGCTCCTTTAAGCATTAAAGTATAAATTTGATGTTCCATAAAACGTGTACGATAATCTTCAAAGCAATCAAAATACTCAATATTCATACTAAAAATAGCCCCCATAGAAGCACGAATAACTTTAGGATCAAAAACATCTACCCCTGGTCGAACAATCGCTAAATTTTTATACTCAAAGCCAAGCATTGTTCTTAAAATGGTTCCCATATTGCCCATATCTCCAGGATTAACCAATAATACATGACATGTATTTTCCAAATGCATATCATATTTTTTGAAAACACCAATAGCATAACAATTATCTTTCTTACTTAATCTTGCAATCATCTTATCGTTGATTTCATAAGGAATATGGTATTGATCACACAATTCAATCATTTTGCTTGTTCCTTTATTTCTATGACTAGAAGAATGGAGATACACATGTAAAACATGCTTAGTTTGGTGTAAAAGCAATTCTATAGTTGGAAAAACCCCTAAAGCATAAGAATAATCAGCATCTTTTTGATAAGCTTTCATTTTATAATCCCTCATATAGGTTCTTTTTCGCAACCATATCTTCTTTTAATTTTTCAAAATGCTCTCTTTCAAAAGGAGCCCCTTGATCAATCAACGATAATAATTGATCATATTTTTCAATACATAATGCCATTAAAGATACCTGAATGTGCAAATCTGGTTCATGCTGAATACTATTAGACACTTTATTTAACGATTGATAAACCTCTCTAAATTGAGATTCCAAATCTTTTTTTGGTTCCTTTTTCTTAAACAATCCCATTTTTCATCCTCCTAATCTAAAACATAAATGTATCGTGTAAAACGTTGTTTGGATACTTGTACTCTTTGCAAAATCTTAAAATTTGCCTTCATTATCACATCATCCATAGGTTCAAAAGTAATGATAAGCGCCCTACTACAAAGACGTCTGCAAGACATGATCAAATCCACCTGCTGTTGACGTGTAATAGGTGTATATACACCATAAGGAATATCCATGAATGCACAGTCAAAATTATCTTCCAACGTATGCATATCTCGACATGCAATTACATTTTCATATTGATAATAAGCTAAGTTCTTTTGAGCCTGTCTAACAACCTCTCTATTAATATCATACCCTTTTACATTGATATTCATAGATAAAGCCTCTAAAACAACCGTACCTATACCACAACATGGATCTACTAATGTCTTATGCAACTGTTGACCCATCAATATATTTAAACACGTTCTAGCATCTCTGACACTTAATGAATAAGAATAAGTAAAAGGCTTATCATCATGTTTACGCCATGCTTCATTATTTTGATGATATATACCAAAAATCCACTGTTGATGAATTTTGGTGATGGCAAAAATAATCTTGGGTTTATGCATATCACAACTTCCATCCATACATTCAGCCAATGTTTTACAAATCAATAATGTCTCTTTATAATCAATGTGATTCGTTGCATTTTTAATATATTGTACTTTAAAATCTTCGTAATAAAGTTGAGCTTGACGTAATTTTTGACATAGACGTTCAAATTGATCATCTTGGTAAAGAATATTGATTTTCCATTTAATAAAAACACTTCTTCCTTCATCAACATCTCGCCAATGGAAAAACAATGGATCTTTAATTTCATCATCAAAAAGAGCTTTCATCTCCAGAAAACAAATTTGTTTCTCGTACTGAGGATAATTTATTTGATACAAATACATTTTATCTCACTCATTTCTCATCAAAATTATAACGTTATACATTAAAAAATCAAGTTACTCTATTTCCATAAGAGATCCATAAAAACAGGTATCTGCCTTTCCCAAGTTTCTTCATTATGGTGGCCATGTTCAATTAAGTAAGGAAACACTTGAGCTCCTTGTCTTGTTAAATCATGGGCTATCGATAATTGTCGGATACTACTATAAACAAGTCCATTTTTCCCTCTAGATTCTTCACTTCCCCAATCCATATATATCCTTGTATCATCATTTAACTTTTGTTGATAAATAGTTTTCTTGGGTTGTTCCATACAAAGACCAACAGAAGATGACAAACAAGCAGCTTTGGAAAAATAACGATTATAAGTAGCAATCGTATAAATTGACATTAATCCTCCCATAGAACTACCTGCTATCATCGTGCATTCTCTAAATGGCATTGTTCGATAGTGACTATCTATATATGGTTTTAACACTTCTACAACCCAATCCATATATGGCTTTCCCTGGCCATGAATACTTCCCAAGTGACTCGTTTCTATATCATATGGGCAATATTCATCTAACCTCTTTTTATCTTCGTGATTACACTCCATCCCCACAACAATAAACTTTTTATCATAATAATCCAGAAAATCTTTTAATCGCCAACTTCGCCCATAAGTCGCATCTTTATCATCAAATAAATTATGCCCATCATACATATATATCACAGGATAATGTTCATTGCTTTCATCATAATCATCTGGCAAATAAAGATGCATCGTTCTAAGCAACTGAAAAGGGGTAATCATAACATCTAATTTTTTAATCATTTCACTTGCCTCCATCACATCGTAAATTTTATTCATAAAAAAGGCTTCATGAATCATCACAAAGCCATTTTAACATAAATTAAATACCTTTAAAACTAAACTCAAAATGGAGCCATTCATTTTTCAAAAGATATTCATCATGTGTCCTAGCACCCCATGAGTTATCTCCCCCAACACCCTTTTTCATTAATGAGGCACGGATAACTGTATGATAATAAGGTGGCAATGCATAAGGATGTGCTGCCGATTCTATTTCCATAGGTGTATAAGGTAAAGCTGAAAACTCCATGATATCTTCACATTCAAACAAAAGTCCTTTGCCATGATCATCATATACTTTTGCATAGCGGACTCCTACATGATTGCCACATTCTTGTGGTTGTAAATAAGGTGTCATATTATCACAAACATCATTACGATAAACACCCAATTTAGCGCCCTGATGACGATCACAATAAGTTTCTTCATAACCAAGGCCATACCATTCTAAATAGTGAAAACGATTTTTCATGCAAGCCATCAAACTAAATTCAGGTAAATCTGGCATACTGCTATCTGCCTGTAAATCCATGATAACCCGAACTTTTCCTTCACCGTCAACACGATATGTCAAATAAGTCCAAGCCTTCTTATCTTCCAATAAATGATAAGTATAGGTGATTTCAAAAAAATCTTCTGTTTGATGATAATCTACTTTTTCTACTTTTGAATATAAACTAGCTACCAACCAAGGACCATAACGATAACCAGCTTGATTACCACGATCATTATCCGTCAATGGATGAAAATAATTTGGTCTTAATAAATCACTGAACATCTCTTCATTATAATATTGGTAAGAAACAAGTCCCTTACCTTCCTTTGAAAACAGCACTTTAAAATGCTGTCCTACAACACCTACATTATATCCACCATCAATCACTTTGAAATCAGGTAAATCCTTTTTTACTTTTTCCTGTTTTACACAGAAAACATTTTGACCAAAAGCTATCTCATAGCCTTTAGAAGCCCAGCGTGTTTCTTCTTTTAAATGGAATGATATTGTCACTACATATTCTCCAGCATGGTCAAAATCTATCTCTAAAGGTAAAGTTGTTTCTTGTAATGGTTTTAAATCAAGGACAAAGCAACTTTCTTCCAACAATTTTCCATCTTTTTCAACTCTTTTTCTTCCTTCAAATTGATCAAGAGAAGTGAACAAATATTTATTTCGAATACGAACTTTATCTTTTCCTACTTTAATGACAATTCCTTGATATTGATA
>CANPGX010000141.1 GCA_947573745.1 uncultured Erysipelotrichaceae bacterium
TTTTGGTGAAATTACGCCAAAATCATTAGCTTCGAGAAATGCTGAGAAACTTGTTTTGATGAGTGCTGGATTTATGGCTTTCTGTGAAACACTTTTTTCTCCTGTAGTTTATATTTTATCTAAGCTTTCTAAGGGAATGATTCAAGTGTTAGGCGGCGATCAAGAAAGTGGACCAACAGTGACAGAAGAAGAATTGAAAACCATTGTGACAGTTTCCCATGAAGAAGGCGTTTTAGAAGACGAAGAAAAAGAAATGATTCATAATGTGTTTGAATTTGGTGATACTGAAATTAAAGAGATCATGACACCACGTATTCATGTTGTCAGTGTCAGTGATGATGTCACTTATTCTGAATTGATGAATATTTTTAAGGAAGAACATTTTTCCCGTATTCCGGTACACAGTGAGTCTTATGATGAAGTTGTCGGTGTATTAAATATTAAGGATTTATTCTTTGAGAATATCGATGAAGCTCATTTTGATGTTAAAAAATATATGCGCTCATCTTATTTCGTTTATGAGTTTAATAATGTTTCTGATGTTTTTGCTTCTATGCGTAAAGATCATGCCACATTAGCCGTTGTTTTAGATGAATATGGGGTCATGAGTGGTTTAGTGACGATAGAAGACATCATTGAAGAAATTGTCGGAGAAATTGATGACGAATATGATGAAAGTGAAGTCCTCATTAAAAAAGAAGATGATTTTACTTATGTTGTGGATGGTAGTGTATCCATTGATGAAGTGAATGATGAAATAGGAACAACGATAGAATCTGATGAATTTGAGTCTATTGGCGGAATGGTTTTAGGATTATGTGGGTCTAAACCACGTTTGCATCAAGAAATCAATTATGAGAATATTGTATTTATTATTGAGAAGATTCATAAAAATCGTATAGCTTTGTTAAAGATTATCGTTCATGAAATAGAAGAGATAGATGAAGAAGAAAAACATGAATAATGTTTTTCTTTTTTTAAGGAGAACCGTTTAAACATGATCAAAAGATGTATATCTATTTATCGTTATTATAGTGAAAGAGTCACAAGAGAGGATACGACGAGTCTTTCGTATTATCTTCTTTTATCCATTGTTCCAGCGATCACGCTGATTGTCTTGATTGCTGATGGACTTTCTTTGGATGCCGTGATGATACAAGAAGTTTTATCACGCTATTTAACTTTAGAAATGAGTACCTTTATCATGACTTTATTAGCTCGACCACAAACACATTATTTGTCCTATGTTTCATTTGCTATCTGTTTATATGTGGCTAGTCAAGGCTTCTATAGCATGCAGGTGATCATGGATCGTTTGTACGAAAGAGATGAAGAAGATACCGTTGTGACTTACTTGAAGCAACGGGGTATCTCTATGTTTAATACATTATTATTTATTATGTTGTTGATGGGCTTGATCTTTGTGATGGCCATCGTGCCTACAGTGCATAGTTTATTTGATATTGAGCTAGTCTCTAAAGCAGGTAAGTATATCACTTTATTTGGTTTTATGAGTTTAATCATGTTAATGTTGAATCTGATCGTGCCAACATTCCATTTAAAAATCAAAGAAGTTATTTTAGGAAGTTTATTATCAGCAGGAGCTATTTTAGCAATTACGTATGGCTTATCGATTTATATTCGTTATGCTTCTTATGAGACTTTATATGGTCCACTAGCCAGTGTGGCGATTGCTTTATTAGCACTTAATCTCATCTCCAATGCTATTTATGCTGGGGTGTGTTTAAATGCTTATTTATATGATAGAAAAAAATAAAAGGGGAGAAATGACATGAAGAAGGAAACCATCACCATTAAAAAAATGGGCATTAATGGAGAAGGCGTTGGATACTTACAAAAAAAAGTGGCTTTTGTCAAAGGAGCACTTAAGGACGAGGTTGTTGAGGTCAATGTTGTCAAGACACAGCCTTCCTATGTGGTATGTCAACTTGAAAGGGTTAAAGAAGTATCACGTCATCGTATTCAGGCACCTTGCCCTGTCGCAAAACAATGTCTTGGTTGTCCTTTGCTGCATGCAGATGCCACTTATCAATATGAGCAGAAAAAAGATTTGATCCAAGAAGCTTTTTCAAAATACACCAATTTTAGTTTTAAAGAAACAAAGTTATTGGATGTTTTATACCCACAAGAAAAAGATCATTATCGTCATGAAGTCCGTTTGCCGATTGTCTTTTATCAAGGAAAAGTAAGTATTGGAATCTTTCAAAGAGAAAGTAAATTCTTTACATATATGTCATCATGTCAAATGCAAGAAGAAATGATCAATTTGATATTGAAACGACTAGAAGAAACCATGAATCGTTTGAAAACCAAAGTCTATGATGATCGTTCAAAATTAGGTGTGCGTTTTTTGATCATGCGTCATCTTGAAGGGAAAATACAGTTACTTTTTGTTACTGGAAACAATGGTTTGGATGAAGAATTGATCAAAGAGATTAAAACATGGCCTTCTATAGCGTCCTTGTATTATACGATCAATACTTCTCGTTATCAGGATTTTGATACGGTAGGATATAAAAAAGTCTTTGGATCTTCACGTTTAACTTTCTCTTATGAAAAGCAATCATATCAAGTTTCTTTAAAGAGTGATTTACCGGTGCATTTGCCAATGCATTTTAAAATGATCAAAGAGGTGCTTCATCTTTTACCTGACCATCTTCAGCAAGTGTTGAGTATGGGCTCAGGCATTGGGTTATTAGAAAGCTTTTTAGATGAGTCTATCAAAGTGACCATGATCAATGATAAAGGATCAGCGAGTGAGGATGCTTTATTGAATCTGCAGTCTAAACCCAATATTCGTATTGTTAAAGGAAACGAAGAAGAGATGATCATTAGAGAAGCTAAGAAAAAAGAGGCGGATATGTTTATCCTCCAAAATATGGATCATATGAGTGAGACATTGAAAGAAAGTATTCGTCGTTCTAAAGTGAAACATCTTTTATGGATTGGCGATCATTATAGTATGATGGCAAAAGATTTAGGTGAGTTATCAGCACTTTATCAATTAGAAACATTATTGCCTTATGATGGTGAACCACATAGTGCTAAAGTTTATTTAGTGGCAAAATTAAGAAGGAGGTCTTAGGATGAATCAAAATCGTCGTCTATTTAGGGATGCAAAAACAGGAATGGTTTGTGGAGTATGTTCTGGATTAGCACAGTATTTTAATTTAGATGTTTCTCTTGTGAGAATTCTTGTGGCATTCTTATCCTTGGCTTGGGGCAGTGGTCTTATTTTATATTTGATTGCAGCTCTTGTTTTACCCGAAAAAAGTCAAGTTTTATAAAGCGGATTTTCCGCTTTTTTCATTTACTGATAAATATTTTTTTACAAAGGAAGAAAAAGCAAAATAAGCACTGTAAAATTTAAAAAGGTATGGTATAATAGGTGCGTTATAAAATAAGATGGAGGAGATAAAATGTCAATTTTAACCGGTAAAGGAAAAATTAAACTTGATGGACAAAAGGGTTTAACCAAAGATAAACCTATTTTGAACATTGAAGCACCGGATACTGTATACATTCCTTTAGTCTTAGGTGCTGCAACAGATTTTGATGTTGTAGTGAATGAAGGAGATCATGTATGTATAGGTAGCAAATTAGCTGTTAAAAAAGATACTAACTTACCTATCTACTCTTCTGTTTCTGGGACTGTCAAAGGAATTGTTAAGCGTATGCATGCTTCGAAAAGACCTCAGAATCATATTGAGATTGAAAATGATCATCAAGATGAGCGCGTGAAGGTATTAGATATTGCAGATCCAGAAGCGTTGACAAAGGAAGAACTTGTCGATGCTTTAAGAGAACTGGGTATTGTGGGACTAGGTGGGTCAGGGTTCCCTACGTTTAGAAAATATAAAAATGTAGAAGGAATTGAAACGATTCTTATCAATGGTGTAGAATGTGAACCTTTCTTAACGAGTGACCATTTAGCG
>CANPGX010000142.1 GCA_947573745.1 uncultured Erysipelotrichaceae bacterium
ATCCATTTTTATACCATGTTCTTCATACATTTTAAAAAGGTTTCCATAAAACTCTTCTTCTTGTTTCGTTAATATGCCGTTATTATTTTTCATAATCTCTAACATATCATTTCCTAGAATAGTTGTTAGTCCTCGTTCGTTGTTATAGCTTTCCACTCTACTATTATATCGTTCTTCTAATTGCTTTTTATCTTCCTCATTAAAGCTATAACCATGCTGTATCGCTAGATCGACCATTTCACCATAGCTTAATCCTTGTTGCAACGCTAAATTAACAAATGAGTCCATCACATCATCCAAAGCTTGACTTGAATCTAATCCAGCAAAAATCATTTCCGATTCATAATATTTAGCATCTTCTAAAGATTGATCAAATATCTTTTTGCTTTCATTGATTTGTTCATTGAGTTTATCTATATACTTTTTATCTATATGACCACTTTTAACGGCATCACTGGACATATATTCATCTCTTTCAGCAACTAATTTATTATATTCCTTCTCAGCTTCTATTTTAACCCTTAAGTTTTCTGTATAGAGCTGGCTATAAGCCTCTATTTCTGCTCTTCTTTTTAAATTCTCGCATTGTTTTTCTAATTCGTCATTAATATTAATTAAACCATCTTCATATACTGTTACTGCGCCTGGAATGATACTATTAATTTGATCTGCCAAGATTTTAACTTCATCCAAATTTTTAGTATGATTTGTTTCATCTATTTGAAGCCTTAATAAATCTACTAAACGTTTTACCTTTTCAATATCTGCTTCCGTATTACCTAGCATGGTGTCTGAATTTAGTTTAATATTAGATAAGTTATCAAACCTAGACTGCAATACTTGAGCGCGTTCATTAATATTATCTATACTTTTTTGTATTTCTGGACTAGACTGGGTAAACATATCTACAACTGTGCTTACAGTAAATTTTAATAAATTAAAGCCAGAAACAATAAGTCCTACTGATCCACTAATACCTGCTAACTTATCAGTAAAATTCCTGATTTTATCAATATGTTTTACATCTCCCCAAACCTTTCCCGATTCAAATGCCTTTAAAAAAGTCGTATTTGAGTCTGATATATCTTCATTAATATCATCAATGTTTGTTTTAAAGTCCTTACTAATATCTTTCGTTTTATTTAAGAGTGAAATAATTTTATCCATTTGTTGATAGAGATTAGAAAGAGGAATATTAAATCGATTAAGTATATCCTCAATTTCCAATAAACTATTTAATATTTCTTGCGTATTGTTTGGCATATTTTTACCACCTTCCTTTATTAAATCGATAATTAAGTCTTGATTTTTTACTTTATAATATAAATTTTATAGATAATGAAAAGAAATTTTATAAGAAATTTTGATAAAGTTGGCGAAAAACAACATACTAAAATTATTTTAAAGTGAAAAAGTTTTTTATTAAAAGATAGTTTTCTACATGTAGATACAGAAGAAGCATAATTCCTTGTAAATTTCAACTGATTTTAAAAAATAGATCGAATCCTCCTTTTCTATTATCATTAGTGGTCTTATGTATGTATTCTGTTCTTCCTTATTTAATCATTATAAAAAACAGTTATTACATTCAATTGTTTTTAAAAATAAATAGTGTATAATTAAATTATAAATAAATTTGAAAGGAGACCGTTCATGTTTGAAAGTAAAGAAGAAAAAGAAAGAATAAAACAAGAAAAATTGGAGAAAATGAAACAAGAATGGGCTTGTGAATTGCCCAAAAAAGATGGTTTTCTGCATGTCAAGACCTTTGTGCATAGAGAGCATTTAGAAGATTATGTTAACGTATTACAATCTCATGGCTTTGAAATTGTATCTGTTCTTCCTGAGCCGGTGAATGGTCCGAACTCTTTCCGTCTCTATCTTATCACATATCGTTAATACCGTCTTTGATTTGAAATATGGACTATAAACTTATTTCAATTTATTCTGTAACTTGTTTAATAGCTATTACCCTTTTATCAGCTATGCATATAAGTTCTATGATCAATAAAGCTTCCCCTATCGACTTTTATTAATCTAAAAAGATGGACGAATCCATCTTTTTTTATTTATAAAATGATCATCACACCCTAATAACAAGAACATAACCAATCTCTGGCATCTTGTTCTTGATCTTCTGTACTTTTTTGTGGTGATGCTTGCCTTTCAAAATAAGATTGATAATGAGGGTAATTTAAACGCTCCTGGTGCTTTGATGAAAAAGCATTTGCAAGAACGATAGACTGAGCAATATAATGATAAGAACCTTGAAGCCACGCTTCATAATTCATATGTTCATAATAAGCTTGAAGATAACTATTCAGTAAATACTCTTCATCATAAAAGAACGTATCTAAAGGCATGTGACATTGAATGGCTAAAGGTAAAAGCTTATTTAAACAATAATCTTTATAAGAAGTATAGGTGACTTCTTGAGTTTCTTGATCTAATGATTCATATTGCTCAGGAATGTAAAAACCGTATCACTTAACTCCTGAAAGAAAGCATAGGCTTCCTCGAATCCCAGTTTTTCCTCCATATCCCACTCAAGAGCATCAAATTCTTCTCTAGGAAGATTAAGAAAGTCCTGGTGATTTTTTAATAAGATATACCCTACTTCAAAAGGATCTATCTTTTGTGAAGATTGATTGATCCTTTGTAATAAAGGTACCATTTTTGCTTTTAGCTTTTCTTCTTCTACTTCATTTAAACTATGCCCTGATTGCATCGTTAATAATAAAGGTAAAACATCAACCAAATCTGGATCATTGAATAATGTATTTTGTTGATTCATTCGTTCTTCTAATTCAATTTTTGCTTTTCTTGATAAACGGAAAAGATATACTTTTCCATTAAATTCATAACTTTTCATTCTATATATCTCCTTTAATCAAAGTAAAAGTCAGCAAAAGCTGACTTTATTATGCAACTGCTTTTGGAACAACAACTAAAATCGTTGTTTTCCAAGAAGCATAGCCTTCTAATGCTGATGTTAGTGTAATAATGGCAGATCCTTCTTTTTTACCTGTAATCTTTAAAACATTATCCTCTACTAAAACTGTAGCCACACTTTCATCATCGATATTAGCTGTAAATGTAGCCCCTTCATGTTTCATCTGTACATTTAATTCAAAGTTATCTGTTGTTGAAGCAAGATCTATTTTGGCTGGGATAGCACTTCTAAAATGAGCTGTTGGTTTTAACATAGAATAACAATTTCTCACATAGACTGGTGAAGATACTGGTGTAATCTTAACATTCGCTTGAATAGCTTCATCCATGCCCACTGCAACAGGTGTATAAGAAATCATACCTTCATATGTATAACCTGTGAAGTCTCCAATCATAGATAAAAGTGGAATGGTTTTTCCATGGAGTTGTTCCAATAGATCCATTGTATCTCGATGTAAGTAAACTTGTGTTTCTTCCATACTTAAAACCGTTGTTCCCTCAATCTTGGTCACTGTATCACTACAAGCAACTTTGACTTCTACTTCTCCAACTTCCTCTTTGACAAAAGGTACTTTAATTAATGGTGCTAGTAAAGCGTACTTTCCATCTGCTTGTAAATAACTTGAATATAAGCCTGATCCTTTACCTAAACGCACTCTTTTTTCATCTGTTCTATTCCAAATTTCTGACATATTTATTCCTCCTAGTACATCGTTTCTCGATATTGATTGATATAAGCTTCATATTGAAGCACTAATTGATATTCATTTTTTTCTAAATCCATATTAAAGGTATCCTTCACTCTTTTAAGTCCATAGACTTCTTCCATCACAAAACGCACATGTTCTTCAATCTCTCTTGCGATTTCTTGACAGTTGATATCCTCTTTGTTTTGTGTATAAATGATGATTTGATAAGTGATCATTGATATTTGTTCCAAACCACAAGTTGTTTGTGAGATAATTTGATTAT
>CANPGX010000143.1 GCA_947573745.1 uncultured Erysipelotrichaceae bacterium
GTTAACCTTCCCTTCGAGAAATTCTCCTTCCTAAAAACATCAAAAAGAATGCCACACCTAACATTAAGATAGCTTCTTCATTAAAAGAGACAATAGCTAAAATAATAGAACTTGAGGCACATAACACTGACAAATAAATTAACGAACGTTCTTTCATGTACTTTTTCCTCCATTTATATATAATTCATAGGATAATTTTTTATACTTATTTTCTCCTACATTTTCTATATTTATCCAAAAAAGATATCTAATAAAAATAATATTTATAATATTATTATATATAAATAAGAAATAAAGTCAAATAAAAAGATGAATAAGTTCATCCTTACTCATCTTATTTAAACATTCCTTCAACTTTCACTTCATAATCTACGATAAAATCCTCAAAATCCTGCTCTACATTTTGAATATCTATTAAGCATTCTAGTCTACAGTTTTTATCATAGGCTTCTTGAAGGCTCTCATACGTCCATATATATTCATCTTGTTCTATAATATGGATATAAGATGCTGGAAAATTGACTAAATGCATCGATTGATCAGGCTTTCTAATTACCATCTGTTGATGGGTATCTTTCTCTCTTACAGGTTCAAAAGGAAAATGAATAATTTCTTTCTGTAATTGATGAGGTATAAGCTCTATTTGAAGCTTTTTCCCACCCTGATTAAAATAGGCCATAACATCCATAGTGAACTTTTTCATCAAAGGATCGTGATAAACTTGATAACTATAAGTATAATAATTATTTTCCTGATATTGACGATATTGTGTATTCATAGGATAAATATCTCCTATTGTTTCAGGATGATAAAGCAAATCTTCATAAACTGAACTCAATAACTTAGCATAATCATCATTTCCTTCAGCGATCAATAACCCTCGTCCATCTTGACGATAAATCAATAGATCAAAAGACAAATCATCCTCCAACAAACGTGTATACTCTATACTTTTATATTCATCATGCCAATGACCTAAAGCATCCATCGAAGGAAGAGCCTCTGTCTTCTCCAGATAAGTCATCGTTTCATAAAATGAAATACCTAAAAGTGATTTTAATTCTTGAATGCTCGTATGTCCTACAAACCACACATAGCGATCCTGGGCTAAGATATCCAAAACAGATTGTTTTAACTTTTGATGTGACAAATCATGATCATCTTGCAGATCTTTGATATAGACTACAGGAAGTGCCTGATCCATCACTAAACTTTCTTCTATTCTTATAGAGGTCATCTCTTTTTCATCTATGCGAAAGTCCTCTACCCATGTTGTCGGAATGATGATACTTGGTATGTCAGCCACCACCTTACCCATTGAAACTCCTTGACGACTACACCCCACCAACAACAAAATGATCCACCCAACAACGTATTTTTTCATCTTCATTTCCTCGCTTTCCACACGTCATTTTCTATATTTTCCTACCGCCATTTTGATGATCAAGCCACATTTAAACCGCTTTCTTAATTTTATTATACTCTATTAAAAGGACACTTGCAACGAAAGGTAAGAAGATGTTATCATGAAATAAAATCAAGATTGAAGGAGAATATTCGATGAAAATTTATTTAATCCGCCATGGCGAAAGCTATGGTAATATCCAAGGTAAAATCATTTCTACAACTGATTTTGGTCTTACAGAAAAAGGTATTCTGCAAGCCAAACGTATCGGACAAAAAATAAATGCTGAATTAAATGATAAAAACATCACTACCTATTGTAGTTGCCTTGCCAGAACCAAACAAACTCTCTTAGAAATATTAAAATGTCTGGATCAAAAAAATATTAAAGTCCTTGAAACTGATGATCTCAAAGAAATGGATTTAGGCCTTCTTGAAGGTATGAGTTGGGAAGAACGTCGTTTAGCTTATCCTGAAATTGATTTAGATATCAAACTTTCTTCACTACAAGCACCTTGTGGTGAGTCTTATCAAGATGTTAAAAAAAGATGCTTACATTTTATCCAAGAACATCTCAATGATCCTGATAATGATCAAAATATCATCATTGTTTCCCATGGCATTACTCTTAGAATTCTAACCAATCTTCTATTGAATCGACCAGATCAAGATGTCAATACTCTCAACTGGATGGAAAATACCGCCTTGACTAAACTCATTTGGGACAAAGAAAACAACACCTATCAGGTCCTTTCGCTCAATGATTATGCTCATCTTAAAGAACTCCAGACAATAGGTTATGAACATTGGGGACTATTTTCAAAAAAAGATTACCTAAATAAACCATAAAAAAGAGAATTCGCTATGAATTCTCTTTCTAATTATTGACAAAGTGCTACTCTCAAATTTTAACAACATAAGCAAATTTTGACATAAATCATATGACTCATCTGATATAATCTCATTATTATCAGTATGAAATATTGACAATAATTGTCAAATATAATATATTTTTTATAAAGAAAGGTGTGATGATCATGTTGATATACGAAGCTATCTCTAAGAATTTTTCTTGTGATGAGCCTATTCTCATTGAGGATATTGAAAAATTATTTCCTGACAAATCTAGACCATGGATAGATAAAGCAATTCGAACACTTGTTGATGAAAAGAAAATCAAAAGATATTCAACTGGAATATATTATATTCCTAGAAAAACATTATTCGGGGATTCAGTTTTAAGTGCCAATAAAGTTATTCAAAAAAAATATTTATCTAACGATAATGATATTTATGGCTATGTAACAGGTGTATCATTATTAAATGCTTTGGGTCTAACTACACAAGTTCCAAACTCCATTTCAATTGTCACGAATAACGAATCATCACGCGGAAGAAAAATCACAATCGGAAAACAAGATCTATATTTGATTAAAGCTCCAACAACTATCACAAAAAAGAACTGTGCAGTATTACAGTTTTTAGAAGCAATTAAACTTATAGATTTAAATGATCTTGATGAAATTGAAAATAATAATCTTATTCGTTTTGTTACGAACAATTCCATAACTTTAAAAGATATAAGTAAATATTGCAACTATTTTCCAGATTTCGTTTCTAAAAAAATATTAGGAGGTCATTTAATTGAACTATTTACACAATAATCAGCAGCTATTTTCTGATATCTTAAACGCATGTTCTGAAGACACTGGAATTGCCCGTGCCATCATAGAAAAAGATTATTTTGTAACTTTGTTATTAAAGAATATAGTCAATAAATGTCCCGATGTCATCTTTAAAGGTGGAACATCATTATCAAAATGTCATAAATTAATTAATAGATTTTCAGAGGACATTGATTTAGGACTAAATATTGACAACGCTACACAAGGAATGAGAAGAGATTTAAAGAAACAGATTATTGAAGCAATCCATGATTTGCAACTTATTCTTGATAATGAAGCACACATTTATTCAAGAACATACTTTAACCGTTATCAAATTCAATATCCATTATCTGAAGAAGTATTATCATTAAAACCTTATTTATATGTTGAAACAGCATTATTCCTTAAGCCATTCCCATATGAAATAAAACAAGCTGATTCATATATTTATCGTTTTTTAGTAAAAATGAATCAAATAGAATTAATTAACCTATATCAATTGCATCCTTTTGATGTAAAAGTTCAATCAGTCGATAGAACCTTCATAGATAAGTTATTTGCATTAGGAGATTACTATTTAAAAAATAAATCAAATGGTTATTCAAGACATTTATATGATTTATACAAATTAGTAAACGAAATCGTATATGATGATGAATTCTATAAACTTTTCAATGAAGTAAAAGTAATAAGAGCTGAAGATAATGAATGTTTATCTGCTCAACCCGATCAAAACATCAAAAATTTACTGGTCGAAATTTGCAACAAAGATTATTTCAAAAAAGATTATGAAGACACGACTGAAGAACTTCTTTTTGAAAAAGTAAATTACAAAACAACAA